>JBDHQG010000641.1:0-3014 GCA_039806925.1 Limisphaerales bacterium | reverse complement strand
GGCAGACTGCCGCGCTGGATGCCATCGACGAAGATCCGTCCTCCGCCAGAATCCACGGTGAAGGCCACATGGTGCCATTCGCCATCGGCGACGAAACCACCCGGCACGCCATTGGTGTCATAGATCCGGTTATTGAAGTCGCGGAAATACCAGCCGACGAGATGGCCGTTCTCCACATGCAGGCTGTAGCCGTTGAACGAACCAGCCACATACTTGTTCACGATGCCGCGCACGCCCGTCGTGTTTGTGGTGCGAATCCAGGCTGTGAGGGTCAGCGGGAAGGCGTCGAGCGCGGCGCTGGGCTGAACCAGCGTCCAGCCGCCGGCCAGCCGCACATGCGCGGTGGAACCGGGCCGTGCAACTGCCAGCGGTTGCGTGATCCAGGAGGCGGGATTGGCGAGTGCGCCGGTGTGGCCGTGGCCAGTGGCGTCCTTCGCGATGGACCCGATGCCCTCGTCGAAACGGTGATGGGACACCAGACCGGGCGTGTTCGCGGGAATGTTTCGGCGCGCGTTCAAGACCACATCAGCGGCGTTCAACTCGACGTTCCAAAAGGAGACGTCGTCGATCTGTCCGAGAAACGGTGTGACGCCAGAGTTGTTCGCGCCAATGCGCAACGGGCCGTCAGTGGCACTGCCCACAGCCAGATCAATCGGGCCTTCGCCGAAAAGCTGGCCGTCCAGATAACCCTTCACGCCGTTGGTGCCCACGGTGAAGGCGACATGATGCCATTGCCCGTCACCCACCTGTCCGCCGTAGACACTGCCGCCCACCACCGAGCCGAGCCCCTCGTAGAAGGCGGAGATCTGGCCGTTGATGACCGATACTTGAAAGCCCGAGCTGAAATCGTAACGGCTGAAAATCGTCTGCAAGCCCTGGCCACCCGCCGCAGTGCGAATCCAGGCCATGACGCTCATCGGGAAAGCGTCGTAGGCGGGACTGTTCGGCACGTCCACCCAGCCGCCGGCGAGGTTCAGGCAAAAGCCATTCGTCAGCACCGGAGGGGGTGACGTCAACGCGGCGTTGATCCGCAGATCCTCGAACCAGTGATTGTCCGCGAAGCCGCCAGTGCGCGCGCTCAAGATCCAGCGGCCACCGTAGAGGGGCTGATAACCGGTCGGCAGGTTGTTGAAGATTGTCGTGCCGGCGTAATCGAGGTCGAGGGTGCCGTCCGGATCGAGCCGTATCGAAACATCCCGGAGGCGCGATGCAGGATCGGTGAGTCCGCCGGGGCTGGTGGAAACCTGAATCGGTTGCTCGCCAACAATCGAGCCATCCCACCGGACGCTGATGGACGGCGCGTCGCCGCCGTTGTCAAAGGTGTCGAACGAGATGGTGAGCCCGCGGGAGATTCCGATCCCGTCTTCACCAGGCGCCACGGTGTCCGGCGTGCTGGCTGCCGGCGCGAGGCTGAAGCTGTAACCGTCGGCGGGAGGAATCGTTCCCCCGAAGAGCGCCGCTTTGAACGTCACGACAAACGACTGCACGCCTTGGGCGGACGGCAGGCCGTCGATAAACGCCGTGCCCGTCTGACCGCCGGGAGTCTGCGTGGTGAGCTTGAGGTACCCGCCGTCGATGGATGCGGTGCCGGTGAGTGTCAGGTCCGCCGAGGGCGCGCTGTTGAAATCATTCGTGTAGCCGAACGTCGTTGGAAACTGCGCCGTGGCCGGGCTGACGAAGCTCGACGCGAGCACCAGCAGCAACGCGGTCTGACAAAGTCTGGTGAACATGCCGGTCTCCGTTGTCGCTCCGGTTCGTTGAGGGATGGTCGTGCGCATATCGTGGAACGGGTAAAGGGTTCGCAAAGGGGTTCTCGCTGATTACTGGTTGAGCACGGGGGAATTGTTCACGCGCGTGAGACGGAAGGTGCCGCTCGTGACGATGTTCGAGCGGTGCAGGCCGGAGACGGTTTCGCGGTACACGCCGCCGAGCACGGAGTAGCCGTATTCGATCGCGGCCGACGCGCTTTCCAGCGCGCTGGGCGGTTGCGCGGTGAATTGCAGTTCGACCTGGCGCGTGATGCGGTAGGCCTCGGCTTTGAAGCTCGTGAACGTCGCGTCGAGGTTGTCGTGGTCGGGATGATACTTGTGCTTGAACGGATTCGTCGGCGCGTCGGGTTCCAGCACCAGCGTGGCGCGCGCGGTGTTGCCGATGCCGAAGCTTCCCGTCATCGCGAGCACGTTGCTGCTGCCGCCGGCGAAATCGTAGTCCACCGTGCTGATGCGGCGGCCGACGGAGACGCCGTCGCGCAACGACGCGCCGCGGTAGAGCGGAAGCAGGGAATCATCGGTGAGCAGCACGTAGCGACCGGGCTTCTCCGTCACGGCGCGACCTTGCGCGTCGTTCGTGGTGGTGCCGTTCTGCCACATCTGAATCACCTCCTTGAGAAGGAACGGATTGCCGTTGCCATCGACGTGAACAATGACGCGCATGTCGAATCCGGAACGGGTGGGCGTGAGGCGCGATGGCTGCGAGGAGTTCACCTCGTTCACATTCGTCAGCGTGACGGTGCCCACCCACAAACCCGCGCTCAGCTCCGCGCCGCCGGTCGGCGCGCCGAGATCCAAGCCGCGCCGCGCCGCGGTCAGTTTGCCGGCGGTGACGGAGACGAGGTAACGCGTGCCGATGTCATCCTTCACTTCGAGCACGGAGCCGTAGTTCGTCCCGGCGAAATCCTTCCGGCGAATGGCGAGAAAGCCGTCGAGCGTCTCGTTTCCATTGAGAGTGAAACAGTGCGGGGCCGGGAGGTTGATCCAACTCAGGCGGTTGCTGACGAACGCCTGGTAGGACAGCGGAGTCGCCGCGCCGGTGCGGATGTCCTGCAGGCAAACCACGCGCGCGGAGCCGGACTCGTTCTTGTAGTGCTGGATGATTTCGTTGAGCAGCGTGCCGGCGTCGAGGCCGTCGCCGGGCTCGAGCGTGAAGCCGAGCGGGCCTTGATAAGTCGAAGCGCCGTTGCAGAAGGCCCAATACGCCTCGCCGTGCTTCATCGGGTCGGTCGCGTTCACCAACGT
>JBDHQG010000640.1:0-3019 GCA_039806925.1 Limisphaerales bacterium | reverse complement strand
GCCGCTCGTCGTCATGATGGCGATCCCGTTCTCGCTGGTCGGCATCCTCCCCGCGCACGGTGGCATGGGCGCGTTCTTCACCGCCACCTCGATGATCGGCTTCATGGCCGGCGCGGGCATCATCGTGCGCAACTCGATCATCCTCGTGGACTTCATCGAGCAACGACTCCGCGAAGGCATGCCGCTCGCCGACGCCGTCGTCGATGCCGGCGCGGTGCGCTTCCGCCCGATGCTGCTCACCGCCATGGCCGTCGTCGTCGGTGCCGGCGTCATCCTGTTCGATCCGATCTTCCAAGGCCTCGCCATTTCGCTCATGGCCGGCGAGATCGCCTCCTTGCTCATCAGCCGAATGGCCGTGCCGGTGCTCTACTTCATGGCGAACAATCGACGGGACGCGGCGAAAGCCGGCTGACACCAAGAACCGCGAACCAATCGGCAACGGGCGTGCGGCGCCGCGCGATCATCGCGCGCATGTTGACCCGGAGCCTGAAGCGCTCCCGTCATGAAACGCATCATCTCCATGAGTCGGATCGTGGAATCCCGCGAAGTCGCGAAAGGTACGCGCGAAATCATTGCCTCCGCTGAAGCCGAGTTCGACGAGGGCAAATCCGATCTGGTCATCGACCTCGACAGCCGCGCGATCATCACCGATGCGCACGGCCACGAAACACAGGTCGCCGAGGAATGGCTGCCCCATCGCGAAACCGTGCATGAGCACATGGACCTCGCCGAGACCACCGCCGCCGCCAGGGAAATTTTCGAGCGCTGGTCCGGCAAGGTGCGCGGGGCCATTCCCGGATTGCTCACGCGATAGCAATCCAGTTGCGTCATTCACGAATCGGACTCTGAATGCCGCCCGGCGCGAAGCCGTCAGCTCTGGCATGATCCGTCCTTACCATTTCGCGACCGCATTCGCCGCCCTGCTGCTCTTCACCGGAATCCATTTCACGTCCGCCGCGAACCAGACCTTTCACGTCTCACCTCAAGGCAACGACGCGTGGTCCGGCAAACTCGCCGACGCGAATCGCAAGCGCACCGACGGCCCGTTCGCCACGTTGCCGGCGGCCTTGCGCGCAGTTCGACAGCTCCGCGCCGACGCGAAGACCGCCAACGATTCGTTCACCATTCTCCTGCGCGGCGGAACGCATGAACTCACCGCACCCGTCGTGCTCACGCCGGAAGATTCCGGCGCGAGCGCAGCACAGCCACTCACCATCGCAGCGTATCGCAAAGAGAAGCCCGTGCTCAGCGGTGGAGGACGCATCACCGGCTGGCGGCCTGTCGCCGGACAGGCCGGCCTTTGGGAAGCCGACGTGCCCTTTGCCCGCGAGACGCCGTTTCGTTCCCTCTTTGTGAATGGCAAACGCGCCGTTCGTGCGCGCACGCCGAATGAAGGCTTCTTTCGCATCGAAGGAAACAGCCCGCAAGACAAGCCCGTCAAACTTCGGTTTGCCTCCGGCGACATCCGGAAATCCTGGGCCGACTCCGGCGAGACCGAAGTCATCGCGCTGCTCGCTTGGGCGGACTTCCGCATGTATCTCCGCAACGTCGATGAGGAGAATCACACCGCCACGCTCTCAGGCAATCCGCGCCCGTCGAACCAGGAAGCCAACGCGCGCTACTTCATCGAGAACGCGCCGGACAGCCTCGACGCACCCGGCGAATGGCAGCTGGATCGTCAGCGCGGCGTGGTCCGTTACTTCGCCCGCGATGGCGAGAATCTGCGCACAGCGGAAGTGATCGCGCCGCGGCTCGAAGACCTCTTCCAGTTGAAAGGCGACTTCACCGCGAAACGCGCCGTCCGCCACGTCGTGCTGCGCGGGCTGACCTTCAGCCACACCGATTGGTCGATGCCCGCCGAAGGCTACGCCGACACCCAGGCCGCCATCGCCACGCGCGGCGATCTTTACGCCGAGGCCGCGACGGATTGCGTGATCGAGAACTGCACCTTCAGCCATCTCTCCGGCTACGCGCTCGACTTCGGCCGCGGCTGTCAGCGCAACCGCATCGTCGGCAATGAGGCGTTCGACCTCGGCGGTGGCGGCATTCGCATCGGCGAACCCGGTGACCGAACACCCGACGCCTTCACCGCCAATCACACGCACCTCGTCACCGACAATCATTTTCACCAACTCGGCCGCATCTACCCGCCGGCCATCGGCGTCTTCATCCTCCAGAGCGGCACCAATCGCATCGCGCACAATCACATTCACGATCTGTATTACACCGCCGTGTCCGTGGGCTGGAACTGGGGCTATCAGGAAACCCCGTGCCGCGAAAACGTGATCGAGTTCAATCACATGCACGACATCGGCCAGTCGATGCTCAGCGACATGGGCGCGGTTTACACGCTCGGCATCCAGCACGGCACGGTCATTCGGAACAACCTGATCCACGACGTGAACTCCTTCACCTACGGCGGCTGGGGCCTGTATCCGGACGAGGGCAGCACCGGCATCGTTTGGGAGAACAATGTCGTCTATCGCACCAAGAGCGCGGGCTTTCATCAGCACTACGGCCGCGAGAACGTCGTTCGCAACAACATCTTCGCCTTCGGCAAGGAACATCAGATCATGCGCACGCGCGATGAGGAACACGTCTCCTTCTTCTTCACCAACAACATCGTTTACTTCAACTCCGGCACGCTGCTCGGCAGCAGCTGGAAGAACGACCGCTTCGTCATCGACCACAACATCTACTTCGACACCCGCACTGCGGACGCGCCGGAGACCATGAAATTCTCCAGCCGCACCCTCGAACAATGGCGCGAGCGCGGCCACGACCGCAACTCCCTCATCGCCGATCCGCTCTTCATCGCGCCGGACAAGCTCGACTTCCGCCCGCGGAAGAACTCCCCTGTCCTCGCGCGCGGCTTCCAGCCCATAGACCTCAGTAACATCGGAGTGCGACCGATCTCAAAGCGCGTCAACTAGCCGTGTCAATGCAACTGGTCCGGGTGGAACGTCCGGGGCGAATCCAATAAAGACATGGCGCAGGTTTCCAACTCGGGGCCAAGATC
>JBDHQG010000639.1:0-3025 GCA_039806925.1 Limisphaerales bacterium | reverse complement strand
ACCAGACTTTATCTTGGTCAGCTTTAGAACACCAACACAACAGGCGTGGGCTTATAAGCACAAGTTTTTGATCAAACGCGGCGTCATGTTGACCGTCGGATTCGCTTTCGACCCGGACGCCGGCATGAAGCTGGATGCCCCGGGCTGGATGCAGCGGAGCGGGCTTACCTGGCTGTATCGAATGTGGTCCGAACCGCGCCGGTTGATTCCGCGCTATGTGAAATGGAATTCATTATTCCTGCTGTACTTGCTGAAGGATGGAATTCGCGAGCGGACTTTCGGCCGGCAAAGTTGAATTTTATTGAGCAATAATGCCGGCTCAGTTATCCAATATTCTTGTAAAGCTGTAAATTCAGATGAGTAATCCAAACTTCCAACCGCCAACCGATAGTCTCTCGCAGGAGATCCGGGCTTACCTGGACGCGGTGCTGATGGAGCTGTCGCTTTACGCGAGCAAGCCGTTCGTGGGCGGGCGACACCCGAAGTTCGTCTATTTCGGTGGCGGCACGCCGAGCTATCTCTCGGAGACCCAGCTCCGACATTTGACGGACGAAATGAAGCGCCTGCTCCCGTGGGACCAGGTCGAAGAGGTGACCTTCGAGTGCGAGCCGGGCACGCTCACCGATCACAAGCTGAAGGCGATTCGCGACCTTGGCGTCACGCGCCTGAGCCTGGGCATCGAGCACTTCGACGATCACATTCTCGAAATCAATGGCCGCGCGCATCGCTCCAAGGAAGTCGCCCGCGCCTACGCCTACGCCCGCGAGATTGGCTTCCCGCAGATCAACATCGATCTCATCGCCGGCATGGTCGAGGAAACCGAGGACAAGTGGAAGGAAGCTGTCGCGAAGGCGCTCGAACTGCGGCCGGACTCGCTCACGATTTACCAGATGGAAGTGCCCTACAACACGGGCATCTACCAGCAGATGAAGGCGCAGGGCAAACTCGTCGCGCCCGTCGCCGATTGGGACACCAAGCGCCGCTGGGTCAACTACGCGTTCGGCGAATTCGAGAAAATCGGTTACACCGTCACGAGCACGACCACCGTCGTGAAGGATCCGGCGAAGGTGAAGTTCACCTATCGCGAGGGACTCTTCTCCGGCGCGGACATCCTCTCCATCGGCGTCGCCAGCTTCGGGCATCTGCACGGCGTCCATTACCAGAACCATCACGACTTCGATCCCTACGTCGAGCGCGTGAATCGCGGCGAGTTCCCGACCTTCCGCGCCTACACGCCGAGCCACGAGGAACGTTACATCCGCGAGTTCATCCTCCAGCTCAAGCTCGGCCAAGTCAGCCGCGCGAAGTTCGAGCAAAAGTTCGGCGCCGATCCGATGAAGCAGTTCGCCGCGCCGATTCAGCGCCTGGCGGACTGGGGATTCCTGAGCGTGAACGGCGACGCCATCAGGATTAATCGCGAAGGACTGCTGCAGATCGACAAGCTGCTTCACGAATTTTTCCTGCCCGAACATCGCGGTGATCGTTATGCGTGAAAACTCTTTCAACGTTCAAAGTTCAACGTTGAACGCTCAACGTTCAAAGGCACCGTCACCGAAGCCGGCGAGCTACGACCTTGAAGAGCGCCTTCTTGAGTTTGCCGCGAGAATCATTCGCCTTGTTGAGAAACTACCAAACACACGAGCAGGAAACCATGTCGCCGGTCAGTTGCTTCGGTCCGGTACGTCACCGCTCCCCAACCACGGAGAAGCACAAGCGGCGGAATCGCGCGATGACTTCATTCACAAGTTCAGCATCTGCCTGAAAGAGCTGCGCGAGACACGCCGTTGGTTGCGGCTGATCGTTCGGGTGCCGTTGTTGAAGGAGGTAGTCGAAACCAATGCTCTGCTCCTCGAAAGTGAGGAACTGATCAAGATATTCGCCCGGAGCCTCCGCACGGCGAAGGGCGGCAAGGTTCAACGTTCAAATTTCAACGTCGAACGTTCAACATTCAAAGATTCCGCTGCATGATGTCCGCACCTCCAACATCGATTGCCTATCCGCTCGACGAATTCTACGCGCGCAGCGGATTGAACCTCCCGCCGCTTGACCAGATCGACGGCGAGGCGATGCCCGAGCCTTACAAGTCGCTCCTCGTCCACGAGCGCGACATGACCTCGACGCTGGAAAACTTTCACAAGGCGGGCATTCACCTGCGCCTCATCGGCCGCCGCCAGCAGGGCGACGAATACTTCCGCGAGGTCGTGCTCGTGCTCGATGGCAGCGAGAAGCCGGTGGAGTTCGGCGCGATTCGCATCAACCTCGCCCTGTTCCCCGCCGCCGCCCGCGTCGCCATTCTCGATGAGCGCTATCCGCTCGGGCATCTGCTGAAGGATTTCGCCATCGACTATCAAAGCCGGCCCAAGGCGTTTCTGCGTCTCGCCTCCGACAAGACCATCAACGAGTTTCTGAAGCTGACCGGCGCGCATCTCCTCTACGGTCGCCGCAACACGCTCCTGGACCCCGCCGGCAGGGCGCTCGCCGACATCGTGGAGATTCTCCCGCCCGCATCCTGAAAACCCGACCTTGCCGCCACATCAACAAGCCAAGCCCCAAATGGAACGTATGCGTATGAAAACCACGAACCCTTTCGACGTCCTCATCATCGGCGCCGGGCCCGCCGGCTGTTCCGCCGCCACGATGCTGGCCGGGCAGGGCCACCGTGTGCTGGTGCTGGAGCGCGAAAAATTCCCGCGCTACCACATCGGTGAATCGCTGATCCCCTTCACCTACGCGCCGATGGAGCGCCTCGGGCTGATTCCGTGGATGCGGCAGAGTCATTTCGTGAAGAAGTTCAGCGTCCAGTTCGTGTCACCGAACGGCAGCGCGTCCGAGCCGTTCTATTTCTTCAACCGCTATGACCGCGAAACCGTGGCGCAAAGCTGGCAGATTCTCCGGAGCGAATTCGACCTAATGCTGATGCAGCACGCCCGCGGGAAGGGTGCCGTCATCGAGGAGGAAATGACCGTCACGGGATTGCTGAAGGAGGACGGCCGCGTGGCCGGCGTGACGGGCGCGCGCAAGGATG
>JBDHQG010000638.1:0-3032 GCA_039806925.1 Limisphaerales bacterium | reverse complement strand
CGGCTCGTTATAGACGGCGGAGGTGTCATTGCCGAAAAGGCCGCGCCCGTTCGCCTTCCACTGGTTCTCACCGGTACCGATGACCGGCACGAAACCGGGCTCCTTCCAAAGCGTTCCCGGATTATTGGCCGCGGTGGAGCTGTCATTATAAATCCACGTCGTGTTGGTGTAGGTGATCACCTGGATGTCCTGCGCCTCCACACGCGAGCCAAGGGCGGCCGCGCCCAGCGCGAGGATCTGAAGAAGTTTCCCAAGAGTTTTACGACACATGCTGATTGCCTTAGTTTGACGGTTTAGGCCAAAGCGGGGCGCCTCGGAACCGAAACACCCAAGTTCGCGACAGCGAAGTGGACTGCTTTGGAGAAGTCTGAAGTATCCGACTGCATGGCAACATTTCGCCGGCTTCCCGGCAAGCTCCTTTTACAATCCCGGCGCGTCAAAAAGGCGCTTCGCCGGGCCGCGATTCACGAGCCGGCCTGGTGAATGTGCCTCACCCTTTCACCCCCCGGTGGGAGCACCAAGAGAAAGTGCGATGTTTCCCATTCCTGTTCTTGCCGCGCGAGCGACTTGTGATACTATCTCCAACTCAGATTCAGAATTGTTCAACACCAACTTCGTCGTATCAAGTTATGGGCTTCTTAGGGTGTCGGTTTTGGGCGTCGCTTTTTCTTCTCCTCGGCGGCGTCAGCGCTTACTCAGCCGCAGTCTCTCCGTTCACGGGATATTACCGCGGCGTCGTCCGCATGAGGATCGAAGCCGTCGGCACCGTCAACGAGACCGACGCCTACCACCTCACCCTGTCCGTCGACAACAACGGCAACCTCGTCACCGAAACCATCGGCACCGCCGACATGCAGAACACCGTGCGGTACTACCCGTACGTGACTGGCAAGGTGGAATCGAATGGCACGCTCATCCTCAATGAAGGCGCGCCTTTCATGACGCCTTACACCCCGCTGGCCGCGCCCTCCACACAGGTGAGCGGAAACGTGATGAAGATCACGTCGGCGAACTTCACTGTCGGCCCTGCCACCCAGCGTCTCACGCTGCTCGCGACCAATATCAGCGCCATTCCCAGCAACGCCGCGCCGCGCATCAACTTCGTCACGCCAGCCAGCACGAACATCTATGAAAACCTTCCGCTCAGTCTTCACGCCAACTTCATTCACTGGGCGGACAGCGTGAGCGTGCAGTGGCGCAAGAATGGCCAGCCAATCTCCACCGGGACCAACGTTTTCAACTTTGACACCGGTTATCTCATTCCCGCCGCCACCGAGGCGGACGAAGGCGACTACACCGTGGTCGTCACGAACCCATACGGCTCCGTCACCAGTCGCGTCTGCCGGGTCACTGTTTCCCCCGCCCCGCCCGTGGCGCCAGGTGGACTCGATCCGCTCTTTGATCCCGCCGCCGGACCGGTCGTCAGCTTTGGCGGCACGCTCATCGGGGGCAGCATCGCGTCCATTGTTCCGCTGGCGGACGGGAACCTGATGGTTGGCGGTTATTGGGATCGCTTCAACAACCAGCCCAGCCGCGGACTCGCCCGGCTCGACCGCGCCGGCGCACTCGATACCACTTATCTCCCGGCCCTCACGAATGCGGCCTCGCCGACGAATCTCGCCATCAAGGCCCTCGCCCTGCAGCCGGACGGCAAACTTCTCGTCTCCTGGTTCTTTGGCTTCGACCGCCTGAACCCGGATGGCAGCATCGATCCCACGTTCTCCCGCGTGGCCCTTGGGTTCCCGGAAATCGTGAAGCTCCAGAGCGACGGCAAGATCCTCATCGCAGGCAACAGCTTCGGCCTCGCGCGGCTGAACTCCAACGGCACCGTGGACACCAACTTCGCCCGCGGCCAGAGCAAGTTCACCGGCACCGTCCGCGCTCTCGTGGTCGAACCTGATGACAAGGTCACCTATGTCGGCGAACTCAACTACGTTGCCCCCGGCAACGTCTCCCGGCCCGTCGGCACCAATTGCGTCACCCGCCTCTTTGCGGACGGTTCGCTCGACTCCTCGTTTATCGCGCCGTCCAACAACACCGCCGGCCTCATCCTCGCGATGGACCGTCAGCCGGACGGCAAATACATCGTCGGCGGCAACTTCCTCCGCATCGCGCAATACACGAATCTCCTCGGCATCGCCCGTCTCAACGCCAACGGTTCGCTTGATACGTCGTTCCAATCCGGGCTCGGTGTCCGCACGGTCGTCTCTGTCCCCGGCTTCAGCTTCAACATCGATGGCGCCGTCTACGGCATCCGCTGCATGCCTGACGGCAAGACCTACATCGGCGGAGGCTTCCAAACCTACGCCTCCACCGGCCGCACGAACATCGCACGCCTGAACGCCAACGGATCGGTCGACTCCAACTTCAACCCCGGCGCCAACCATCCCGACGGCACCGTGCGCCTCATCGAGCCGCTCGCCAGCGGGAAGATTTACATCGGCGGCGATTTCACGAAGATTGGTCAAACCCCTCGAACCAAGCTCGCGCGCATCGCCGGCTCCACGCCCACACCGCTCGCCAAGCCGACGATCACCACGCAGCCGGCGAATCGCAGTGTGGCGCTGGGCGGTTCCACCACCTTCACCGTCGCCGCAAACAACGCGACCACCTACGCCTGGCTCTTTGCCGGCGAACCACTTCCGGTCCTCACCGCCGCGGGCGCCGCGGACCTCACCAATACCTTCGGCGCGAACACGGCGACGCTCGTCGTGAGTAATGCCTACGCCGCCAATCAGGGCGCGTATCGATGCGTGGTAACTGGCCCCGGCGGCAGCGTGACCAGTGCCGTCGCGAACCTCACCATCACCGGAATTCCCGCGCCGGACACTCAGCCCCCGACGGTCGCCATCACCACACCGAAAGGCCCCGTGTTCACCACGCTCGACACCAGCATCACCCTCAGCGGCACCGCGAAAGACAACGGTTCCGTCACGCAAGTCGTCGCACGCATCGGCAACGGAGGCTTCACACCGGCGACCGGCACGCTCACCTGGAGCACAACCGTCGCGCTCGAACCCGGCACGAATCAG
>JBDHQG010000637.1:0-3035 GCA_039806925.1 Limisphaerales bacterium | reverse complement strand
GAGGATGAGACGTATCAACGCAAGACCCCGGCGTACCGCTGCAAGAACGGGCCGTTCGAGTCGGTCTGGAAACTGCGGCTGCTCAACGCGGCGCTTCTGCATCTCGTGTATGGCGAGGACGCGAATCTCAACGGCGCGCTCGATCCGAACGAGAACGACGCGGACGGTTCCGTGCCGATGGACAACCGCGATGGCCGCCTGGATTCCGGCATGTTCAACTACTTCACGGTCTTCTCGCGGCAGCCCACGGTGGACCAGTACGGCTCCAACCGCGTCAATGTGACCACGCTCAACACCGCGGCGGGGCGCACGAATTTGTTGATGGCGCTGAACACCGCGGGCGTGGGCAATGGCCAGGAAATCGTCGGGCGCGTGCAGGGCGCGAACATCAGCAGCATCCTGCACTTCTACATCGCGAGCCAGATGACGGAGGAAGACTTCATCAAGCTGGAGCCGAGCCTCACCATGACCAACTCCGGCTTTGTGAACGTGAACACCGCCAGCGAGGCCGTGCTCTCCTGCGTGCCGGGCATCGGGCTCGACAACGCGCCGACGCTCGTGGCCTACCGGCGCTCGAATCCGGATCGCCTCAGGACGGTCGCCTGGGTGAAGGACGCGCTCGATCAACAGGTCGCGATTCAGGCGGGCCGTTACCTCATCGGCCGCACCTACAACATCTCCGCGGACATCGCGGCCGTCGGCCATTACGGGCGCGGCTATCGCCGGGTGAAGTTCGTGTTCGACACGACGGAGGGCGCGCCGATGATTCGCTACCGTCAGGATCTCACGCACCTCGGCTGGGCCCTGGGCAAATACACGCGGCAACAGCTCCAGCTCGCGAACAACACCAATCGCAGATGAGAAGATTGTTCTACAGATTGTCCGCCCTCACCCCGACCCTCTCCCCCAGGAGAGGGAGCGCGGCGGCATTGTCAGCAGTTCCAACCCTGCGTTCCGCGTTCCGAAGCGGTTCAAACGCGGCAGGAGACTTTGGATTATCGAGCCCACTTTTCGCGCACCCTCTCCTGGGGGAGAGGGTCGGGGTGAGGGCGGGCCAGAACTCATTCACCTTTTCCGCATGATCTCCATCCGCAAGAAACCCATTCCGACGACCGCGCTCGGGCTCGCGCTGCACGGCAGCCGGCTCGATGGCGTGCTCGTCAAGCGCTCCAACGGCTCGATGCAGGTGCTGAAGTCCTTCAGCGCCACGCTGACCTTGAGCCCGCTCACTGGCGACGCCGAGCTGGTGGGCCGCGAGATTCGCAACCACCTCGATCAGGCCGGCATCCGCGAGCGCCGCTGCGTGGTTGCGCTGCCGCTGAGCTGGGCGCTCACGCTGCCGACGGAAGTTCCCGACATGCCGGACGAGGACGTGCCCAGCTTTCTCGAGATCGAGGCGGAACGCGGCTTTCCCTACGGCCTCGAATCTCTCTCCGTGGGCAGGTCCGTCTTCCGCGCGCCGGGCGGCAAGCGCTTCGCCACGCAGGTGGCCGTGCCGCGCAATCATCTCGAACAGCTCGAACGCGCGTTGAAGGCGGCGCAGTTGCGCACGGTCAGCATCGCGCTCGGCTCGACGGTGTTGCAGGACGCGGCGAAGGAATCGTCGAACGGCGTGATGGCGCTCGTGCTGGGCGAGGGCAGCGTGGATTTGCAGATCACCTGCGCGGGCGGCGTCGCGGTGCTGCGCTCGCTCGACAGCGTCTTCGAGAGCGAAGCGGCCCCGAGCCGGCTCTCGACGGATCTGCTCGTGCGCGAGATCAAGATCACGCTCGGGCAGCTGCCGGCGGAGTTCCGCGATTCGGTGAAGCGCGTCCGCGTGTTCGGTCGCGGCGAGGCGGCGCGGCGTTTTCAGTATGAGGCGGTCGGCCGGCTGGACGCGATGGGCTTGAAGGTCGAGCTGGTGGAAGCCTACGCGGGCAACGAGTTCGCCAAGGCGCTGCCGTCGAACGTGGAAGTTTCGCCGGCGTTCAGCGCGGCGGCCCGGTGCATCACGGGTATTCCGCCGCTGATGGAATTTCTGCTGCCGAAGGTCAGCGCGTTCCAGCAGTTCACGAATCGTTTCTCGTCGAAGAAGGTCGGGTGGATCGGCGCGGCGGCGGCGGCGGTTGTGCTGCTGGTCGGCGGCGCGTTTGCGGTGCAGCAATACAAGCTCTCGAAGCTGCGCGATCAGTGGGCAAAAATGTCGCCGCAGGTGCGCGATCTGGAGGACATGCAGATGCTCATCCGGCGGTTTCGTCCGTGGTTCGACACCTCGTTCCGCAACCTCGCGGTGCTGCGCAAGGTGACCGAGGCGTTCCCCGAGGACGGCGTCGTCACGGCGAAGACGGTGGAGATCCGCGACGTCTCGGCGGTGAGCTGCTCGGGCACGGCGACGGACAACCAGTCGCTGCTGCGGATGCTCGAACAGCTGCGCGCGGCGAAGGAAGTGCGCGATCTCAAGGTGGACAACATCCGCGGCAAGACGCCGCTGCAGTTCACGTTCAACTTTCACTGGGGCGAAGGAGGCGGCGATGGAAATTAAGGGGCAGAACCGGCAGAAGCTTCTGGTGATCGCCGCGGCGCTGGGCGTGGCGTTCCTGCTCGGCGACAAGCTGGTGGTCACGCCGCTGATGGCGAGCTGGGACGCGCGTTCCAAGCAGATTGCGGAGTTGACCAAGCAGGTGAACCAAGGTTCGCTGCTGGCATCGCGCGATGCCGTCATCCGTGCCCGCTGGGAAAACATGCGGACGAACACGCTTCCCGCGGACGTGTCCTTCGCCGAGAATGAAGTGCTGACGGCGTTCGAGCGCTGGTCGAAGGAAAGCGGCATCAGCATCTCGTCCATCAAGCCGCAGTGGAAGCAGGCGGGTGACGACTTCATGACGCTCGAATGCCGCGCGGACGCCTTCGGCAGCATCCAGGCGGTGACGCGGTTTCTCTACGAAGTGGAGAAGGACCCGCTCGCGCTGCGCGTCGAGGCCCTGGAAGTTTCGGCCCGCGACAACGACGGACAGCAGCTTTCGGTGGGCCTGCAGGTGAGCGGACTGCAACTCGGT
>JBDHQG010000045.1:0-13345 GCA_039806925.1 Limisphaerales bacterium | reverse complement strand
CCGGCCTGCAGATTGAGGGCTTCGTTCGGAGTGGGTTTGCAGTTGCCTCGGGTATAAATCCCAAAGAGCCGGTGCCTAATCCGCCAGTAACACCAGGTCATCAGCGTCTGCAACATCTCGAACAGTCCATAACTGCCATGCACAACGTTTCGGAATATGTTCCTCAACCGGCCCTTGAACGGCAGATGATAGGTCGCGCGGGTCAATTCGCTGGACTGACAATAGTAAGCTGCCCCTTCTTCACGCGCCCTGACAAACTCCGAAACATCCGGAACCACCTCTCCCGGCTCCTTCCGTTCACTTTCGGTCACCAGTTTGAGCCACCGCTCTTTCCAGAAAAAGGTGCATCCTCGCTTGCAAGCATCGTGATATCGCCCATCGCAGCGCAACCCATTGATCAGCACTACATCATCACTCTTGAAACTTCTCACTCTCGATTCGCCGGCGGGCAACGGCGCTCCATCGGTGCAAACCTGTTCCGCCCGGCGCGAGACACGAAAACGCTTTCCGCAATACACTGCCATCTCCGGCATGAACACCAATCCGTCCACTGTCCCTTTGTCGTCCAGTGTTTTCCGGATCTCGTCAGCCGAGAGGATCTGCACCCAGTCATCCGCCATCAACCGTTTCTGTGCGGGATTTGTCATTGCATTGAGACAATCTGCATTCGGTTCCGAATGAGGCAAAATCACAAGGGAACTTCGGCGGGGAAAATCAATCCGTTGATCACCGCCACCATTCGCTTGGACTTCGCCTTGATCTCGATCTTCATTCTTCAAGCCGCACCAATTGGCTTCCTGCGAGCCTCTTCATATCGCCCGATGAATCACCGGAGCCGGTTGGGGTGAAGATGGACTTCCCGCCATCGTCTCACCCGCCGCAGGCGCATCCGGTAAAATGCGCTTCCTTAACTGCTCCGCCAGTGTTCCCACGTAAGGCTCAACCAACATCGCGTGCGGATTCACGGGGAGCTCCACAATATCAAGACCTCCCTGCACCAGATCTCCCCAGCCCATTCTGGGATCTGGATAAAACTTGTAGTTCACTTGGGGCTTGAACAACGCAATCCGTCCGCCATACGGCTTCGGCAGGTAACGATCCGCCGCGGCATCATTGAGGGCTTGCACCGATCCTTCTATCCCGGACTCCGCTCGCGCCACGCCCTCCGCGGCTGCGGGTGCCGAACCCGGACGCGAAGTCAACAAGTTGGCCAGTTCCCCGTCCCGCGCGATGCGTATCTTCTCTCCCAGATAGCGAACCATCTCCCGCGGCCGCAGCCGCAGGAAATTCCCCAGGTGAAACTTCAGCTTCTCTCGTAGAAAACTGGCGAAACTCACCTTCAGCGCCCGGCTGAAATTGTAAGTGTCCAGCAGGGCCACCAGTTCCACCCGCTCTCCGGCCTGCCGCAGCAGTTGCGCCATTTCATAGGCCACCGTTCCGCCCAGACAATAACCGCCGAGGTGATATGGGCCGGCGGGCTGCACGGAGCGAATCTCCTTCAGATATTCAGCCGCCATTTCCTCAATCGTCTGCAACGGAGCGCTGATGCCATCCAGCCCGCGACTTTGCAGACCATAGATCGGTTGTTCCGGCGACAGACGCTCTGCTAGCGCACGGTAGAGCAACACATTGCCACCGGCTCCATGCACCAGAAACAACGGTGGACGCGAACCCTTCGTCTGGATCGGCACGAGGCTTTTCCAGCCTGCGGATTCCACGGTGGGCCTGCCCTCCAGTTCCATCGCCAGTTGCTCAATGGTAGGAGCCCTCAACAAGGTCGCCAGCGGCAGCCTCCGTCCAAACACCTTCTCCATCTTCGCAAACAACGCCACTGCCATCAGCGACTGGCCGCCCAGTTCGAAAAAACTCTGGCGAATACCCACCTTGTCCAGCTTCAGAATTTCCGACCATAGTTTCGCCAGGGTTTTCTCGACGGCAGTCCTCGGTGCCACAAAACGTTCGCTGGCATCGAATGCCTCCTTGTCCGGAAGCGGCAACGCGGCGCGATCTTTCTTCCCCTCCGGCGTTCTCGGTATGTGCTGGAGACAGACGAACGCCGCCGGCACCATGTAGTCTGGAAGACGCCCCAGCAGCCATTGCCGGATATCTGACCGAAAACTCCTCACTCCCTGCCCGGACTGCGGCGTGGCCGGAACCAGGTAAGCCACGAGGCAAGGATGCCCCTGCGCATCTTCTCGCAACACCACCGCCGCATCACATACAGCGGCATGCTCCAGAAGCGCGGCCTCAACCTCGCCCAATTCCACCCGGTGGCCTCGCATCTTTACCTGATGATCCCGGCGCCCGATAAACTCCACCGTCCCATCGGCCCGGAAACGGACCAGATCTCCGGTGCGGTAGCATCGCTTCCACCGGGTTACCTCGGCCGAGCCTAACGGATCATCGATAAAACGTTCGCGAGTCAGGTCCGGGCGATTGCGATAGCCGCGTGCCACCCCGGCTCCGCCAATCAACAACTCTCCCGCGACACCTGCGCCAACAGGCTGCAGGCGTTCATCCACCACTCCCACCCAGGTGTTGTCGATCGGCCCACCCAGACTCACGGCCTCCTTGTTATGCACGCGGGCCACCATGGACCAGACCGTGGTTTCGGTCGGGCCGTACATGTTCCAAACCTCGCCGCAAGCCGCCAGCATCCGCGCCGCCAGATCCGGCGACATCGCCTCACCGCCGCACAAAGCCCGGAGCGCCTTCCTCCCCTTCCAACCGGCGTTGAAGAGCATCCGCCATGTCGCCGGTGTTGCCTGCATCAAGGTCACTCCCTGGCGCTCAAGGAGAGTTTCCAGTTCGTGAGGATCGATGAGGATTTCCCGCGGCACCACCACGGTCCTGGCCCCCACCATGAGAGGAAGGAATATCTCCAGCACGGAAATGTCGAATGACAGGGTAGTCATGGCCAGCACCACATCCTCCGGGCTCAACCCCGGTTCCCGTTGCATGGAATGCAGGAAATTGACCAGCGCTTCGTGAGTCACCTCGACCCCTTTGGGACGCCCCGTGGATCCCGAAGTGAAAATAATGTAAGCGAGTTGATCCGGAGTGACCGTCACTCCGGGGGAGGCCGCATCTTCCCTCGCGATCGCATCTCGATCCTCATCTAGGCAAATCACCCGCATCTGGCGGGCCGGAATCTGCTGGATCAAGGCCCCATGAGTCAGGATGACCTTCGCGCCACTGTCCTCCAACATGGACACCATCCGCATCTCGGGCAGGTCTGGATCGATGGGCACATACGCAGCCCCGGCCTTGAGCACTCCGAGGACCGCCACCACCATGTCCAGATTACGGCGCACGCAGACCGCGACCGCCGCCCCAACATCCACTCCCAACGATCGCAACAGACGCGCCACCTGATTCGATCTTGTCTCCAGTTCCGCGCAGGTCAGAAATTCCGCGCCGCACTGGACCGCAATCCGCTCCGGCGTTCGGGATGCTTGCCGCGACACCAGTTCATGAACAACATCAACACCCGCGCCGTGCGGACGCCAGTTCTCCCGCCGCCACTGCGTCCGCTGCGTCGCCTCATGCAATGGCAGCAGTCCGGCTGCTTGATCGTGGTGCGCAATGACGCCGCGCAGCAGGGTCTGGAAATGTCCGAGCCAAGCCCGAATCGTCGCGCCAGCGAAAAGATTTCGGTTGAAATCGCACTCGATCAGCAACGTGCTGCCTTCATCCACCAGGTTGAATCCAAGGTCATATTGGAAATAATGACGCGGCCCGGCCACAATCTCCTGCGTGCAACCATGGAAACGAATCCGGTCCATCGGCACATCCAGGTTGAAGATCACCGGCACCAGCGGAATCCGGCTCGCATCCCGGGGCAAATCTAGTTTCTGCACCAGCTGGCCAAAACCGTGGTTCCAGTGCTCCTGCGCGTCCAGGAACACTTCCTGGGCCTGACGCAGCATCGTGGTGAATGGCGTCTCCGGATCCACCCTCAATCGCAGCGGCAGCGTATGCACGCACTGGCCCACCAGCTTCTCCAGGCCCGAACCGCCCTGGCCGGCAAAGGGAACGCCCACCACCAAATCACTCTGCCCGCTCAAACGGTAAAGCCAAACATAGTACGCCGTCAGCAAAACTGAAAACGACGTCGCCTTCATCTCCCGCGCCGTCTGTTTCAGGGCCTGGAACAGATCGGGGCCCAGCCGCAGGCTCTGGCGATCCCCGGCGTAGGTGCGTTGCGGAGGGCGTGCGCCCGAAAGAGGCAGATCGATGGCGGGCGGCAATGAGGCAAATCGTGACTGCCAGAACGCTTCGCACGCCGCGATCTCATCCGTCCGTTCCGGCTGCTGCTGCCAGCGCACGTACTCGCGCAGGGAGACGGCGGGCTCCAGCCTGGGCTCGATTCCCTGCACCAGGGCCGAGTAGATCGCCGCCATGTCTTCCAGCACCAGATTGTAGGACCAGCCGTCGCAGACGATCATCTGCACGGAAAAAAGGATCTGGTGTTCCGCCTCGGCGAGTCGAATCAGATGAAACGAAAAAAGCGGGCCTTTGACGAGGTCGAACAGCCGCCGCCCCTCGCCGTCGTGAATTGCGCGCACCCGCTTCTGCCGTTCGTCGGCCGACAGGTCCGAAAGATCCGAGATCGGAAGCTCGAAGCCAGTCCTGTCCGCCACGATGATCTCGGTGCCATCCGCGCTGAATGTCGCACGCAACGCATCGTGGCGTGCAATCGTTCGCTCAATCGCCTGGCGCACGACGTCGACCTGCAAATTGCCCCTGAGGGTCACAATGTTGATTGCATTGTGAGTGCCGGAAGCTTCCGGGCTCATCTGCGCCGCCAACCACATTTCCTGCTGCCCGGTCGTCAGGGGAAAACGATTTCCCGTTCCCGCCAGCGAATCGCGGGTTCCCCGTGTCCCCGCAATCACCGGCGCGATCCCGCCGGAAACGACGCCGGTGGCCGCCTTCATTGCCCCGTCAGACATTGTCTCAAGTTTGGCTGTTTGGCCCGGACGCAGCGTCCCCGCCAGCAATCCCGCTTCCACCAGTTCCAGCGCGCTCCCTTGAAATGCCGCAATCACCTTTTCGATGTCCGCGTCGGAATGCGCGGCGGTAAGGTAGCTCGGGAAATTCTCCAGCAGAAATATCCCCTTCTCGCGGACAAGATAGAACAACAGGTTCCCGTACTTCTGATCCTCCCCCACCCGGACAAACATGAACGACTTGAAGTGCGGCACACGGATCGGAATCCCGTGCTCCACGAAAAACCGATCCAACGTCGTCGCCAAGCGTTCCGCGCGGCGGTTCAACGTCTCCCAGAATTCGGCGCCCTGCTTCCTGAGGTGCGTCAGCATCGCATGCACCGCCGCGATGGCGAGCGGGTGGCGGACAAAAGTGCCGGCGAAAAATGTCACTCCCTTGGCTGGAATCGAATCGTCCCCGTACTGCCAGAAGCCGCCGTCAAACGTGTCCATGAACTCGGCCTTGCCCGCAACAATCCCGATCGGCATGCCGCCGCCCACCACTTTGCCATACGTCGCCAGGTCCGCCTTTACTCCGTAAAAGTCCTGCGCTCCTCCCGGCCCCGCCCGGAGCCCCGTAATAACCTCGTCGAAGATCATCAGGCAGCCCTCCTCCGAGGTGATCTGCCGGACCGCCCTCACGAACTCCACCGGACGCCACTCAGGCCGGCGGCTCTGCACCGGCTCAATCAGCACTGCGGCGATCTCCGCCGCATGAATGCGAATGTAGTCGAGCGCCGCGTCCGTTCCGTAGTCGAGCACGATCATGTCCGACACCGCGCGAAACGGAATGCCCGGTGCAATCGGCATCGAACGCAATTGCGGCGGCGCGCCCACCCCGCGCACTAGTACCTCGTCGAAATTCCCGTGGTAGTCGCGAGTGAAGACGACAATCTTGTCGCGTCCCGTTACGGTCCGCGCCAGCCGCATCGCCGCGTACACCGCCTCGGATCCCGTGCAGACAAAACTGGCGCGCTCGTTGCCGGTGAGTTCGCAAAAGAGCTTCGCCGCCTCGCCCGCGAGAGGCGACTGCGGCCCGACTTCAACGCCCTTGTCGAGCTGGTCCTTCAGCGCCCGGGTGATGAACTCCGGCGAATGCCCGAGGAACCCCGGACCGAATCCGTTGAGCAGGTCGATGTACTCGTTGCCATCCACATCCCACAGTTTTGAGCCGGACGATTTGGTCACCACGATCTGGTAAACCATTTCCTTCCACAGCCGATTGAAACCGGAAGCGGTGCGTGGATCGGCGTACCATTGGCGGTATTTCTGAGTCTGGTTTTTGGAACCCGCCGTCCGCTTTGTGTAGCGCTCGATCAGCGCGTCAAGATAAGCGCGTTGTCGCGGATTCAGCGAAACCTCCGACGCGCGTTCCAAATCCTTGAAGGGCCCGAAGGCCTTCGCGGCCGGACTGTTCCCATTCTCCGTCACCGCCGGTTTTGCGACCGGCGCTGCGGGAACCGGAGCGGACAGCGTGCCCCCAATCGCCTGCAAAAATGCCAAGTGTTGTTGCAGTATCCGGGTCTGTTGATCCAATAGTTGCTGAATCCCCGTTCCACCCGCCGCCGGGAGGCTCACCACGGGCGCTGGGAATGCCGCGGGAACACCCGGCGGCAAAGGTGGCGCAGACGCGACCGTCGTCGTGACCGAGGCAGGAGCCGCCGCCACCGGGTCCGGCGGCAGTTGGGCATCCAGATACGCGGCCAGCGCAGCCACGTTGTTAAGATCGTTGATCAGCTGGCGGAAGGTGATCTTGGTGCCAAATCTCTTTTGCAGGGCCTGGCTCGCCTGGGTGAGAAAGAGCGAATCGAATCCGAGTTCCAGAAAGGAATGGCTGGCGCTCGGCACTTGCAACCCGGACAAATCTTCGATGGTTTGTTGCACCGCCGCCGCAAGCCGCGAGCGACGGGGAACCGCTGCCTCGGAGGAATGAGCGGGAGCAGTCACCGGGTGGGGTTCAATTGAAGCCGTCACCACAGCCTCGGATGGCACCGTCATCAGGCACGCAGAAGGCGCAGCCAGCACGGGAACGCCCGGCGCGGCTGCCGGAGCCGGCTCCACCCAAAATCGTTTGCGCTCGAACGGATAGGTCGGCAGCGGCACGCGCTGGCGGCGCTCGCCGATGTGCAGTGCCTCCCAGTTTGGCACAGCGCCCGCCACCCATAGGCGACCCAGCGCCAGATAGACCGACTGTGTTTCATCAGCCGCCTCGCTGCCCGGACCGAAGCTCGAAACCACCACCAGTTCCGCTGGCCTGCCCGGATGCTGCCGCGCCAGTTGGGTCAACGCCTGGCCCGGTCCCACCTCCAGCAACACATGTTTGCGATCTCCCGCCACCAGCGCGAGCGCGTCCGCAAAACGCACCGGCTGCCGCAGCTGGCGCGACCAGTAAGCCGGGTCCGCCATGTCCTCCGGCGTCATCCACGTTCCGGTGCAGGTCGAAATCCACCTTGATTTCGGAGCCGCACGGCGCGTGCGCGCCACCGCCGCCGTGAACTCCGGCAGCATCGGGTCCATCATCGCGGAGTGAAACGCGTGCGAGGTCGGCAACAGTTTCGCCGCCACTTTGCGTCCCTCCAACTCCTGCTGGAACTGCTTCAACACCTCCGCCGGTCCCGATACCGTGCAAAGTTTCGCGCTGTTGTACGCGGCAATGGCCGCGCCCGCCGGAAGCAGCGGCTCCACCTCCGCGCCGGGCAAACGCACCGCCAGCATTGAGCCGGACGGCAGCGCCTGCATGAGCTTCGCGCGCACGGCGAGCAGCGCCAGCGCGTCTTCCAGCGTGAACGTCTCCGCCAGCACCGCGCAGACGTATTCGCCAATGCTGTGCCCGATCAAAATCGACGGCCTAATGCCCCACGACTGCCAGAGTTTCGCCAGCGCATATTCGATCACGAAGATCGCCGGCTGGGTCATCGCCGTTTCATGAATGCGCTTCGTCGCTTCGTCCCGGCCTTCCGCAGTCGGATGCAGGATCGTTCGAATGTCTGTTCCCAGATGCGCACGCAAAATCTCGGCACACCGATCTACTTCCGCGCGGAACACCGGCTCGCACGCATACAGTTCGCGGCCCATGTCCACGTACTGCGCCCCCTGGCCTGGGAACAGAAAAACGACCTCCGCTTCCTGCGCTGGCGACTGTCCCGTCGCTGACGACTTCGCATCAAGCGACCGCAACGCCTTCACCGCATCCTCCGGCCCCGTCACCACGACGGCGCGCCGATGCGCGAACGGCTTGCGCCCGCGCTGCAAAGTAAACGCCACGTCCGCCAGCAGGCCGGCGTCGATCTTTCCGAGTGTTTCCGGAGGCGCAGCCAGCCAGTCGGCCAGCCGTTGGGTCATCGCCTCGAGCGCCGTCGGTGTCTTGGCCGAGAGCACCAGCAATTGATGCCCGCGTTTCGCGACGCGCGACTCCGGCAGCGGCGCCTCCTCCACCACCACGTGGGCGTTGGTGCCGCCCACTCCAAAGGCGCTCACTCCGGCCCGCCGGGGTTTCGGCCCGCGCTTCCACTCCGTCAGCCGGCTCACGGGATAGAACGGGCTGTTCGCAAAATCGATCTTGGGATTCGGAGACTTGAAGTGAAGCAGCGGCGGAATTTTCTCATGCTGCAATTGCAGCACGGTTTTGATCAGCCCCGTCACGCCGGCGGCGACATCCAGGTGGCTGATGTTCGTCTTCCCCGTGCCGAGGGCACAGAATCCATTGCCGTCCGCGCCGCCAGCCCGAAAGGCCTGGGTCAACGCGGCCACTTCGATCGGATCGCCCAGCGGCGTTCCCGTGCCGTGCGCTTCCACGTAGGAAATCGTCCCCGGTTCCACGCCGGCAACCGCCTGCGCCAGCGCGATCACTTCCGCCTGCGCCTTGATGCTGGGCGCCGCATAACCGATCTTCTCGAATCCGTCGTTGTTGACGGCACTTCCTCTGATCACCGCCAGCACATGGTCGCCGTCCGCCACCGCGTCGGCGAACCGTTTGAGAAGCACCGTCGCCGTCCCGTGTCCGAACACCGTGCCGCGCGCCTCCGCATCAAAAGCCCGCAGCGTTCCGTCCCCGGACACCATTCCCTCGTCCATGTAGAGGTAGTCCCGTTTCTGCGGAAAGCTGATGGAGGAGCCGCCCGCCAATGCCATGTCGCATTGGTAACTCAACAGGCTGGCACATGCCTGCGCCACCGCGACGAGGGACGTCGAGCAGGCTGATTGAATCGTCATGCTCGGGCCGCGCAGGTTCAGCTTGTAGGAAACGCGCGTCGGCAGGAAATCCTTGTCGTTGCCGAGCATCGCCTGATAAAGGCCGACCTGGTAGTTGCCCGCCAGTTCACGCCCTGCGCCCACGTTGTAGAGCAGATACGTGTTCAGGCTCGCGCCACCATACACTCCGATCAATCCGGGATATTTCTCGGGATCGTAACCCGCCATCTCGATCGCCTCCCAGGAGCATTCCAGAAACAACCGGTGCTGCGGATCCATCACCTCCGCCTCGCGCGGATAAATTCCAAAGAACGAAGCGTCGAATTGATCGACGTCCTGCAAAATGGCGCGGGCACCGACAAACCTCTGTCCCTGCGCCCTGGCTTCGGGCGTGGCGACCGAGAACTCCAGCTCATCCTCGTGAAAACGCGAGATCGACTCCACCCCGTTTACGAGATTTTGCCAGAATTCCCCGGTGCTCTTCGCGCCGGGAAAACGTCCGGACATCCCAATGATGGCGATGCCCTCCAAGCTGGGATTGCTCTGACTAGAAGTGCTCATTCGATGCCTTCTGACACTGTTCCTACTCGCTGAAAATGTTAACGCGCGCGCCCAGTTTCGGCCCTTTACGATCTCTGAGGAAGACGCCGCTGCATCATGGCTTCGCGTTGCCGACGTGCGCGCTCCTGCAGGGATGCATTGGTCGGGTCACCCGCCGCGAATTGGCTGAAGTGTGCCGCCAGCGCCCGGATCGTCGTGTGAGCAAACAGGTCGGTCAACGGCACTTCACGTCGCAACAGGTTCTGAATCCGATCGTGAACCTGCGCAAGCTGGATGGAACTCCCGCCCAAATCGAAAAAATTCTGATCCATTCCCACCTCGACGAATCCCAGCACTGCCTGCCAGATTCCCCGGATTCCCGTCTCCAGCGTGTTCGATGTCGGCCCGTGCTGCGCAGCCGCCGTGACGGTTGGACCACGCGCTTCCAGGGCCGCCGATCGTTCGCGTGCGAGTCGCTCGAGGGCTTTTCGATCCACCTTCCCATTCGGCGAAAGTGGAAAGCATTCCAAAACTTCGACCGATGCCGGGATCATGTAATCCGGGAGGCCGCTCGCCGCGAAAGCCCGGAGCGTCGCGGCATCCGGCGCCGGCGCGGTCCGTGCCGTGAAGAAACAGCATAGCCGGGGCTCAGCCGCTTCGTTCGCCCGATGCACTACCACCACTGAGTCCCGCACGCCTGGATGGCGGTTCAACTGACCTTCAATCTCGTGCAGTTCGATGCGAAAACCTCGGATCTTGACCTGATGATCCAGTCGACCAAGAAACTCAAGGACTCCCTCGGGATGCAGGCGCACCTGATCTCCGGTCCGATAGATTTTTGAGGACCGGATGTCGGGAAAGAGATTGGGAAGGAACCTCGCTGCCGTCAGGTTTCGATCATTGATGTATCCGGCCCCCACACCCGCGCCACCCACCCACAGCTCTCCGACCGCCCCGGAACCACAAAGCCTCGATTGCTCATCGACAACCGCCAACTGCACGTTGTCCACCGCGTATCCCAGCGGAACGAAGGGGAAACGGTCGAGATTCTCGCGCTTGAGCCGGTAGAATCCGCAGATGTCCGTGCATTCCGTCGGCCCGTAGGTATTGGCAACCTCCGCCCGGCAATTGGGATTCTCCATCCACGCGCGGACCCGCATCACCGAAATCGGCTCGCCGCCCAGAAAGACCACCCGGAGCGTGCTCACGCGGCGGAACCGTTCCTCCTCTGCCGGTTCGATCATCGGATAAAACGCGCTTGGCGTGCAGTTCAACAACGTGATGCCGTGCTCTTCAATCGCCCGGGCAAGGCGACCAACCTCGTAATGTCCCGGCGGATGCAGATGCAACTCGCCTCCACGAACCAGCGGTGCATACAGATTCTTCTGGGTCAGATCGAAGCTCAACGAACTGACCAACAGCACCCGGTCGGCGCTGCTAATTTCAAACTCGCGCACAAACCAATGGATCAAATTCGCGAAGCCCCGATGATACACGCCGGCCGCCTTGGGCTGCCCGGTCGAACCGGAGGTGAAGATCACATAGATCAGATCGTCCGGTGTCGCCTGGGTTCCGAGGTTGTCTGGACAGCGAGCATCAATGACCGCCGCCGCGGTATCCAACCGCACCACCGCCACATCACAGCCGGCGGGAAACGGTATTCTGGCTTCACCCGTCGTAATCAGCACCCGCAGGCGCGCGGACTCGGCCATATGGGCCAGCCGTTCCAGCGGGTATGCCGGGTCCAGCGGTACATAGGCCGCACCGGCCTTGAGCACCGCATAAACAGCCACAACCGCCTCGATGGATCGATCCAGGCATACTCCGACCAACGTCCCCCGGCCGGCTCCCAGCGATTGCAGATGCCGCGCCAACCGGTTGGCCTTGGCGTTCAACGCGGAATAGCTCAGCGAGCAGCCCACCTGCTCGACCGCAATCGCCTCCGGCGTCCGCTCCACCTGCGCCTCAAACAGTTCGTGGACACAGTGCAACTCTCCGTAGTCCACGGTCGGACCACACAAAACGGACTCACCTGCGCTTTTCCCGTTCATGCTCATGCTCGACTACAAGATTCCGAACCCGCGCTCTCCCGACACCTGCCACTTCACTCCCCTTCAGCCAGATTCAGGCGGGCAGCATTTCGCGCGAAGTCTGATTGGCCACGGGAAGTCGTATGTGAGTTGGAGGGTCGGTTCCGACATGACGTGTGGCAATTGATCGACGAGTTCAGGGCGGGGTGGAAACGGGCGCTCCGATGCACAAGGGAGGGAATAGCAGGGCATCGAAGCATAGAGAACTTTGGATCGTTTACCTTGATTGACTTGGAGGCGAGGGTCGGAATCGAACCGACGAATGCAGCTTTTGCAGAGCCGTGCCTTACCACTTGGCTACCCCGCCACCGAACTGACTCTTAAAAGCTACCGGCCAAGCCACCCGCGTTTCAATCAATTTCTCCCGCAGTTTGTGTCAGAGAACCTCGATAAAGCGCTCTTGAACCACGAAATGCACAAATCATGCGATGCTTCAGAGGGAGATTCGGAACAGGCTGGAGACGGCGCCCTGCCGGATGGACTCAACTAAGGAAACGCTGAACAAATCCTTTAACCACGAATGGACACCAATGAAATCAAGGCTTCCCGCCGCCTCATTCGTGTTGGTTCGTGTCCATTCGTGGTTAAATCAGCGTTTCCCTAACTCAAAACAACCGCGCGACTCAGACACAATTAACGGCCAACGCCCCGACAAACCCCGCAGCCGGTACGAATTCAAATACCGACTCGTCTGTCGCCCGCCGTGACTCTTCCTTCTCTTGTTGTGCCAGACCGAGACCCGACCGCTTCACCCGCGCTTCGTGCCGCACCCAGAGTCGCAGAAATGCCTCCGGTTGCTGTTCATTAGGCAGTCGTCGCCACGCCGCAGCTGAGTCGAACGGAAAATGGGATTCCAAGATCCCCTCAGCCTCGGGCATCGCTCGAATCCGCTCGATATCCACGCCCACTTCAGTTTTCGCGGAAACCGCACAGATCATCAGGCCTCCAGAATGGGAAAGATTGAAATGCAACTGACCGGCGTGGCGGCCAGAAAGAAACGGCTTGCCGGCGGGTCCGGATGCCAGTTCCAAACTGGCCGGATCAGCATCAAGAGACTCGCCCAGCAACCAACGAAGGAAGCCACGTCCGAGGACGAAGAAGGTATGATCTCGTTCGAAGTGAAAGCGCCCGGCACGTTCCCGTTCCTCCAGCGACAGCCACTCGAAAAACCCGGAACCTGCGGCCGAGAGTTGATCGTGCCAAACACTCCAGAGGGAGACATGCTCAGGCAGAGAGTCTATCAAAAGCTGGCTGACGGCGGCTTCGATCAGCCCGGCATCGGCATGGAGCAAAGCAGAAGCACCGCTCCGCGCAGCAGATTTGAAAGAAGAATTCACCGAAATCGAACAACCCAGCTACGAATAGACGAACCCAAATCTACACAGATAAAAATCCAGCAGAAAGCTGGGCCACTTACGCCTTCCAGAGCTGGCCGGGCTTGACGGGGACGCCCTTCATGGCGTTGCGCGTGTCCACGATGGCCCGGGCCCATTGCGCCAGGTCCGCGTGCTTCACCGCCTTGTGCGCCGTGGC
>JBDHQG010000636.1:0-3040 GCA_039806925.1 Limisphaerales bacterium | reverse complement strand
CCCGTTGGATAAGCGTGCAACTCGGCAGGAACACCCGCCTGCTTCAACGCCATGTAATACAGGACGGCGTTTTCCACCCGCACAGGATCATCCTGTGTCATCGCGAGGAAGGTCGGCGGGAAGTTGGTAGTCACCGCCACATCCGGCGCAATCTGATCTCCCTGCTCTTTCAACACCAGGTAACCGGGATGAATGATGATGTTGAAATCCGGCCGGGCGCTGAATCCGTCCGCCGCATCCAGTCGCCCGTATGTTCTGTCCGTCGCGCTGCTCAACGCCGCCACAAGATGGCCCCCGGCGGAAAATCCAATCGCCCCAAGGCGGCCCGAACGGATGCCAAGTTCGCTCGCGCGCGATCTCAGGATGCCCATCGCACGCTGCGCATCCTGCAAGGGCGCGGCGTGGCGCGGCAATCCGGCGCGGGCCGGGACACGGTACTTCAAAAGTGCCGCCGAAACGCCAATCGAGTTCAGCCATCCACAGACCTCCGTGCCTTCCAGATCCATCGCAAGGATGTGATAACCACCGCCAGGCACGACAAGAACCGTTGTTCCGACATCCTTTCGTCCCGGTGCTGGGTACAGGGCGAGGGTCGGCCTCGAAACGTTTCCGAGGCGGATCACCCGTTTGCCAGCGATCAGGCCGTCCGTCGGCTTGGTGGTGTCCTTCTCTTCGCCAATGTCCCCCTTCTCTCCCGGCGCCGTGGACGGCCAGAGTTCCATGATTCGTGCGGGTGCCGCCGCGAGAGCCGATGGCGCTTGAGCCAATGGGAAGGCAGCGGCCAGGATTGCGAAAAGCGTGAGCCTGTTCATGGTGAAAATCATTGGAGGCAAACCCGGACGGTGTTCAAGGCTTCACCCGGGCGTCGCCCAGGATTCCCGAAAGCTGGTCTTCGATCGCTTCAGCCCAAATCTCGTAACCTGGTGCCGACAGATGAAGATAATCAGGCATCAACGAACGCGGCATCGTTCCATCGTCGTTGAGAAAACGGTGCCCGAAATCCACCCACAAAACATTCCTGCCATCGGCCTGACGACGAATCACCTGGTTGATCATCGCAAGCTTTCCGCGTTGCGCCGAGAAGTTCTCGCTGCGGGGAAAGATCGCGAGAAGGAGGATTTTGGTGTCGGGCAGCTTCAAGCGCAGCTTTTTCACGATGGCCGTGATGCCGTCCGCGATTTGCTCCGGCGTGTTATCCTCGCCGTTCGAATTGTTCGTGCCGATCATCAGGACGGCCGCCTTGGGCTTGAGCCCCTCGAGGTTGCCGTTGTCCAGGCGCCACAACACATGCTGGGTGCGATCCCCGCCGATGCCGAGATTCACCGCGCCGCGCTGCGCGTAATATTTCGCCCACACCTCCTTCCCCTCACCCTCCCAGCCTTGAGTGATGGAATCGCCGATGAAGATGACCTTCGCCTTTTCGCCGGCCTCCGCCGCGCGGGTATTCAAAAGCTTCTGCCGATCCTTCCACCCGGTGTCAGGACGGGGCGCGGGCTCAACCGCCGAATGCGCGTGGGCCGGACCAACGACGGCGTGTGACAGCACAATGGAAAGCAAGGTGAGGGCGATCGTGGATTTCATGAACGCGAGCCTGCCGAAGCGCCGGGGATTTGCAAGGCCTCGAACGGCCACGGGTGTGATTGGAAGCGGTGGGCAAACAGATGGAGGTATGGACTGCGGAAACATGTTTCCGCTTTGGCTGCGCGGTGAGTAAATCCAAGTGCATCGCATAGGCGGAAGGTGTAGCCAAAGCGGAGTCCTGCCTCCGCAGTCCATATACCTTCGCCTTCCTGACCGCCATTTCCGAACGCACCCAACGACCACTGCTCGCGCCGTCCGTTCAAGATCAGTGACGCAGCAATTCCACCAACCGGTCACGGACGGCACCCAGCCCTTTGTATACCGAGACCGGCGCCAGCATCGTTTCCAGCGCCCGGCGCAACCCGGCCCGGCACCCGGGATGAACAACGACCTGCCGGAGCGGACTCACCTCGACGCGAATCGCAAACAAAACCCCGCCGGTATCGGGCAGCGCCACCAGCGCCTGTCGTTCCACGCGAAGCCATACATCTTCAATCGTCGCATCAGACATGAGCCGGGGCAGCGCACGCGCTGGATGCTGATTTAGCTCCGGACTTGCACTCAGCCCCCAATTCTCCCGGCACCACGCGATCCCCGGGGTCATCCGGCGAAGGAATTGAGAAATCGAAGGACCAAGCTGTTCGTTCAATGTCGGAACCGGTGCATGAATTTCCGCAATCGATCGGCCCAATTTCCCGGTGAGGCTCCAGGACGAGGGGAAACAAACCGCTCCGGCCACCATCATAAAATCCCCCGCTGAATCGGGCCGGAGCAGTGCCAGATCCGGCTCCAACCGCCGGCTCACATCGAGAAACCGTTCCCCTGTATCCACAGGTGCCGCAGCTGTGGAAATGGGAGCCGCGGCGGCTTCCAGCAACTCGCACGCTTCGACCGCCAGTGCCTCCGCTTCCGGCCGGAACGCGAAGCACCGCGCCAAATCCTCCCGTAACCATCGCCTCCTTTCATTGAGGACAGAGCCCGCGCGCGGCGACGCGCGAAAGTATTCCGCAATGCTCCGGCGGCGCATTCGCATCTGGAACTCATGCCCGCCCGCAGGAAACAATCCGGCCAGTTCCTCCGCGCCGCGCTCGTCCGGCTCGTTGTTTGGCGGACGATTCATCACCGGCCGGCCCCCCGGGAAAACGCGCGCCCGCCAGGACGCTCGGAAGACGGATGCCTTCCGGAACAATTGACTAATCTCTTTCATGTGACCGCCGATAGAAAGGTCAGGCTTCGGCGAGCTTGGCTATATGGCAACACTTGCGCAGCAAAACAGACTGGAACAACTCGACACTTTCGTCCTTGAGTCCCTCAAGGACGTCTGCGCCACGATGCTCGGCTGGACCGCCACTGCGGTCACCACAAACAAGGAGTCCGCGCCGCGTCCCTTTGAGCTGAACGAAATCAACGGGTGCATCGGCTTCGGCGGGGCGCTCACGGGGAGCATCTTCCTGTCGTG
>JBDHQG010000635.1:0-3058 GCA_039806925.1 Limisphaerales bacterium | reverse complement strand
TTACCATATCGACCGTCATTCATACGTCATTGCCGTGGGTGGCGGCGCGGTGCTCGATCTCGTCGGCCTCGCCGCCGCCACGCCGCCCCGGGGCGTGCGGCATATCCGGCTTCCCACGACGACCCTGAGCCAGGACGATTCCGGCGTGGGCGTGAAGAACGGGATGAACGCCTTCGGCAAAAAGAATTTCATCGGAACGTTCGCGGTGCCGTGGGCGGTCATCAACGATTTCGAACTGCTCGCCTCGCTTTCTCCGCGGGACAAGCGAGCCGGCTACATCGAGGCCGTCAAGGTGGCGTGCATTCGCGATGCGAAGTTCTTCGACGAGATTGAGAAGGACGCCGGGAAGCTCCGCGAGTTCGATTCGGAGGCGATGGAACGGTTGATCCATCGCAGCGCCGAGCTGCATGTGAACCACATCGCAACCTCCGGTGACCCGTTTGAAATGGGCTCGGCCCGGCCGCTGGATTTCGGTCACTGGGCCGCGCACAAGCTCGAACAGATTTCCGAGTATCGAATCCGCCACGGGGAGGCGGTGGCCATCGGCATCGCGCTCGACGTCGTCTATTCCCGGCGCAGCGGATTCCTCGATGCCGCCAGCGCGGAACGCATCCTCAAGCTGGTCGAGGATCTCGGCTTCGATGTTTTCGCGAACGAGCTGCTTCATGTGGACTCCGAGGGCGGGCTGATGATTCTCAAGGGGCTCGAAGAGTTTCGCGAACACCTTGGCGGACGGCTCACCATCACGCTGCTCAGCTCGATTGGCTGCGGGTTTGAAGTGCATGAGATGCACTCGTCGCCGGTCGTCGCCGCAATTCATGAGCTGGAGGAACGCGCCCAGCGCAAAATGCAGGCGCGCGTCGTCTCCATGTTCAAACGCTGATCGCGCCGCACATGACACGGACGGCGGTCATCAACGTGGTTGGCCTGACGGAGTCGCTGCTGGGAGCGTCGACTCCGAACCTGAATGCCTTCCTCAAGCGCGGAACGCTGTCCCACATCACGCCCGTCATTCCCGCCGTCACCTGCACCGCGCAATCCACCTACGTCACCGGCCGCCTGCCGTCAGGACACGGTGCCGTGGCGAATGGCTGGTACAATCGCGAGATGGCGGAGGTGCAGTTCTGGAAGCAGTCGAACCACCTCGTGCAGGGGCCGAAGATTTGGGACGAACTCCGCGCGCTGATGCCGGGCTTCACCTGCGCGAAATTGTTTTGGTGGTTCAACATGTATTCCACTGCGGACTGGTCGATCACACCGCGCCCGATGTACCCGGCGGATGGACGCAAGGTGTTCGACATCTACACGCACCCGATGCCGCTGCGGCAGGAGATAAAAAAGGATCTCGGCGAGTTTCCGTTTCCGACGTTCTGGGGGCCGGCGGCCGGCATGAAGTCGCCGCAAGGCGGACCTGACGCCGCGTCGCGCTGGATCGCGGAATCCGCCAAGTGGATTGAGGACAAGCATCGCCCCACGCTGAGCCTCGTTTACCTGCCGCACCTCGATTACAACCTCCAGCGGCTCGGGCCGAAACATCCGGACGTTCAGTCCGATCTCCGGGCCATCGATGACATCGCGGGCGATCTCATCCGCCACTTTGATCAACGTGGCGTGAAATCAATCGTCCTTTCTGAATACGGCATCACGCCGGTCGATACGCCGGTGCATTTGAACCGCGCCTTCCGCGAGAAGGGCTGGATCACCATCAAGGACGAGCTTGGCCTGGAACTGCTGGACTCCGGCGCGAGCCGGGCGTTTGCCGTGGCGGATCATCAGGTCGCGCACATCTATCTGAACGACCGCTCCATTGAATCCGCCGTCCGGGCCGTCGTCGAGAAACAGCCGGGCGTGGCGCGCGTGTTGGGCGGCGCCGAGAAGGCGCGGTTCGGCCTCGACCATCCGCGCTCGGGCGATCTGGTGGCGCTGGCCGGGGAGAACGCGTGGTTCACTTATTACTACTGGCTGGAGGACGCGCTCGCGCCGGATTTCGCGCGCTGCGTCGATATTCATCGCAAGCCCGGTTACGACCCGGTCGAGTTGTTCCTCGATCCGAAACTCACCGCGCCGAAGCTGCGGATCGCGTGGCGGCTGCTGAAGAAGAAGCTCGGCTTCCGCATGTTGATGGATTTGATCCCGCTGGATGCGGCCTTGGTGAAAGGTTCGCACGGCATCACGCCCGCGAGCCGTGGCGATTACCCGGTGCTGATCGCGGAGGACGGACTGGTTTCCAGTAACGAGCCGATGGCGCCAACGGAAGTTTACGACATCATCAAGCGGCGGGTGATCGGGTAACGAGATTCGGGGAAAAGAAAAAGCGGGCGGAAACTTTTCCAGCTATGGCGGCTGGACACGACGCGTTGAGGTGCGTTTTCAACTCGTCTTAGCTTCGGCCCGCTCCAACACAGAACAACCCAAACACAGACGCACGATCTGATTTGAGCAGCGCAGGTGCCACGGATGGGGAAGTGTCAGGAAAGTTGACCGACAAGCTCGAAAGCAGACGCGCCCCCGCGCGGGCTGTCCAGCACCGGGACAGCGCGCCTCAATTCGAGGCAATGACTCCTCCCTCGCCCACGTCCGTGTCGAACACGCCGGTCCGAACCACGCCGTTCAGCTTCACTTGAACCCAGAGCCGGTAGCGGCCGGGCTTGGGGAATTCGTACGGAAAGGCGAGCGGCTGTTGCGGCGTGCCGGCGCTGGGCGGCTGGCAGAGCTTCTCCATCATCTCCGGCGTGATGCGACGCGGCGGCTTCTCGCCGGAACGAATTTGAAAAACCTGCTGCGCCGCGACGGAGAGGCTGCCGGCCGGATGCAAGTGCGTGAACACCGCGCCGTCATCGCGGCGGATGGCCATGTGACCGAGCATTCCCATGTAGGCTTCGAGCTTTGAAAGCGAGCCGTCGGGCTCATGAACCGTGAAACGCAACGTCGTCTCGCGACCAACCGTGGGCCGCTCCTTCGCATCCCAGCGCATCACGCGGCCTTCGCCCAGATCGAACTCGAACGGTTTTGATGCCTTGCCCAACGCCGGCCCGTTGAACCACGAGTCGTCGGGATC
>JBDHQG010000044.1:0-13440 GCA_039806925.1 Limisphaerales bacterium | reverse complement strand
CGAAGGCGCCGGCGGCGACAAGGCCGCTGATTTTGTTCTCGATGGCTTCCGCGACGTCGAACGGTTTCTTCACCGCCGTCGGAAGGGCGGTGCCGAAGGTGTCCTTCACGAACGCGACGGCGACGAGGAGCAACGCGGGAACCCAGAACCACGGTTGCGCGTACCAGGCAAGCTTCGCGCGGTGCTCGGGCGCGGTCTTGAAATACTTATACGCGCCCACGCCGCTCACTCCGAGCAGCGGCGAGATGGCCACGCCGGTGATCGTGGAGATGGCCTGCGCGGCTTCGAGACCGGGAGTGGATTTGTTCGAGGGCCTGGTGGTCTCCGCCGCGCTGGCAACGCCTCCGCTCAGGAGCACGAAGCAAAGGATCAGGGCAGACCAAGGCCGGAACAGCTTTTTCATAGTGGCGCTAAACTACGCCGATGCGCGGGGGTGTGAAGTGAGAAAATGCCCGAAAATTGTAGGCGAATCATCCTTCGGCCGATCTCCCCGTCGGATTCGCTGCCAGTCAGGGGCTTACGACGCCCTTTGCGGCGCCATTTCCAACTGGCTCCGAAGCCAGCTGGGTTTGTTCGTGGTGATGCCGTCCACCCCGGCAGCCATCAATTCGCGCGCCCTGGCCGGGACATCGACCGTCCAGATGTAGAGCCGCTGCCCGGCGTCGTGAACCTTCGCGGCGAAGCCGCCATCCACCGGGCCTTTCCCGCTGACATCCAGTCCGTCGAGCCCCGCCTCCGCGACCTGTTCGATCAATCGCTCCGCCTTCGGCGACCAGCCGCGAAGCGTCCGCTTGAACTCCACGATCCAGCAGACCTCAAGCTCCGGGACCGCCTGCTTGAGCTGGCGCATCGTCGAAATCGAGAAGCCAATCGGGATGATTTGGCGCGGCTTCAAACGGGACGCGCGAAAATCCCTCGCGAATTGTTCGATGCACTCCGGGCCGCATTTGATTTCCACGAACAGCCTTTTGCCGGGCGGGACGGTCGCGAAGACTTCCGAGAGCGTGGGAATTGTTTCGCCTTTGAACTTCGCATTCTTCCAGCTCCCGACATCGCGGGCCTTCAGCTCCGCGAGCGTTTGCGCCGCGACCTTTCTCCGAACGCCGGCGGTCTTGCGCGTGTTGTCATCGTGGATCACGACGATGTGGCCGTCCTTCGAGAAATGAACATCGATCTCCACCGCATCAGCGCCCTGAGCCCAGCCAAGCTCGATGGAGGCGAGCGTGTTCTCCGGCGCATCGAAAGACGCGCCACGATGGGCGATGATTTCAGTCCGCGGCGGCATGATTGAGCAGCTTCCAGACGCGCAGCGCTTCGCTGGCTCCCCAGGCCTGGGCGTCGCAACCGCGCTGCGTGTGCGGCGCGTCGCCATCGGTGATCTCCGGGAGCTGGCCGAGGCAGCCTTCGTCGAGCAACCGTTCCATGCTCGCGAGATAGTCCTTCGCGGCGGAGACGGACGGGCCGCTGAAGTTCCACGCCGCGGCGAGCGCTTCGCAGAAGATCGGGAAGGTCCACGTCCACGCCGTGCCGTTGTGATAGGCCGGCTTGCGCCGCGTGTCCTCGTCGCCTTCGTAGCGGCCCCAGTACGGCTCGGCGGGATTGTTGAGCAACTGGCCGTGGGGCGCGTGGACCGGCAGATGCGGCGAGACGGGCAGCGGCGCGAGCGAGCGGAGCGCGCCCGGCACCACGAGGTGATGCAGCGCGGCATCGGCGCAGCGTTGCGCGCGTTCACCGGTGATCAGTCCAAATGCGACCGCGATGAGACAGTTCGAGCGAAGCGCGTTGTCCACGATGGCGTGAGCGGCGGGCTGCCCGCCTTGAGAGACGAGGAGATCGGACAGGTAACCGTGTTCTTCGAGCCAGAAGTATTTCAGGAACGACGCCTCGGCGCGTTGGGCGAGCGCGGACCACGCTTCGCCGTCGGTGGGCGCATTCAGGCGCGCGAGCTGGCGGAGCAGACGAATCCACAACGCTTGAATCTCCACCGGGTAACCTTCGCGCGGCGTGCCGGCGGGATAATTCGTGTCCATCCATGTGAAATGGCTCGGGCTCCAGATCAGGCCGGAGGCGGCGTCCATGCGGATGCCGTTCGGCGTGCCATCCCGGTAACCGGTCGCAATCGCGCGCAGAATGTCCGCGATGGTGCGCCCACGCGAATCGACCGTCGTTCCGTGGAGCGAGCTGTCGCCGGCGGCGAGCTCTTCGCAGACGACGCCGTACCACAACGGCGCGTCGCTGGTGTCGCGGTTGGAGGCGTCCTCGCCGTGGATGATGTTCGGCAGCGTGCCGCGATCCTCGAAGCGACCGAACACGGTGAGCAGCTGCTTCACCTCGTCGGTCATGCCGGCGGCCAGCAAACCGCGCGCGGCGATGAGCGAATCGCGTCCCCAATCCAGGAACCACGGGTAGCCGGCGATGACGGTTTTCCCCTCGGCGCGTTGCACGACGAAGGCCTGCACCGCGAGCGCGAGCTGGCGGGCAAACGCGTCGTGTTGTGAAACGTTCGCCCTGGCCAGCGCGCCCTCCATGAGCGCGTGGCGCCTGGGGACGAAGCTGGAAATTTCAGCCGGCGTCGGGTCGGTCGCCTCGGCGGTCGCGGTGAGCGTGACGGGTTTCCCCTTGGCCAGCGGCAGCTCGAACCAGCCCGGACTGAAGGCATCGCCGTGGCCGGCCTGCCCGCGCGTGGCTTCGACGGGATGGGCGATCCCGAGGCTCCACTCCGGCTGGTGGTGGTAAGCGCCGCCATCGCTGAAGACGCGGACGAACCGATCCAACGACGGCAGGAACTCAAAGCCCGGACGGCCCGGCAGCTGGCGCGTGTGCGACTGGAAATGATGATCGGTGCCGCCGTTGTGATGCGTCTCGCTGTGGAAATTCCGATCCTCGATGTCCACGCGGACGGTCAATGACACGCGGCATTCCGGCGCGAGATCGTGGCCGAAGGGCACGGCGCCTTCAGGACGGTCGAAATGCAGGATGGTGGCGTTCTGCCCGTCAAGCATGTCGGCGGTGAGAATGATTTCGACGGCGCGATCGTTTCCGGCGCTGGCCACGAAGCGCCAGCGGGCGGGCGGTCCCGGCGTGAACTCGATCAGGTTGCGCGCATCCAGCGGCGTGATGAATCCATCGGCGTTCACCCACACGCGGGCGCGCTTGGCGAAGACATGGCGATCCACCGGGACGGTCGGGTGGAGGTTCGCGCCGAGCAGGCAGTCGTACTTGGACTGGATGCGGCCCAGATCCACGCCGAGCCGGGCCATGCCGCCGCGGTTGTTGGTGAGGAGGACAATCGCGTCCGCCAGCGTGCCGCCGGCACGTTGAACGGACGCCGAGCTGACGAAGCGAACCTGCGCGGTCACCTGCGGCTGTCCGGCGGCGTAGCGCTCGAGGGCCAATGCGGCATCGCCGGCCGTCTGGCCGGGAATGAACGACGCGATGTGACATTCGCCGACGCGAATGGAGGAGACGTGCTGCGGCGGCATGCCGTTGGCGGTCTTCAACGCCGCGCGGAACGGAGCGTCGTCCTTGATCAGCAGCCAGTGCTCCTGCGGCACGATGGTGACGCGGCGGGCGGAGGGCAAATCCCAGGTGACCACCGGCGGGAAATGACGCTGGCCGCGGGCCTTCTCCAGGGCGCCGAGAATGTCCTCCTTCACGAGCGTGTGATCGAGGTTGCTGACGGCCGTGAGAAACTCGCGCGGGCCGGCCTCGACGAGCGCGGCCATCTGCCGCCAGTCGAACGGGCTGATGTCGCGCACGGCGATGCGGCGGCTGATCATCGTGATGGCCCATGCGCTTTGCGCGTGCTTCTCGCGATAGCGCTCGCCGCTCAGGCCCCTCGGGACGAGCGCGGGCGCCAGGCAGAAGCATTCGCCGCCCTGCAGGAGAAACTCGATTTTCTGATCGGGCGTCTCCTTGATCACGGGCGCGGACTGGCCGAGCAAATCGATCTTCGGCGAGCCGAGCGCCTCGTAAACTTTGCGTTCAAGGAAAAGCACCCGCGGCGTTTTGAGATCGGTGTTCACCAGCACCAACACGCGGTCGAGCGTTTCGCGGGAGACGCGGCTCAGGGCGAAGATGTAGTCATCCTCGGAGCCCAGGCGCGTGAGCGTGGCGTTGTCGAAGAAGCACGGGTGATCGCAGAGCAGGCGGTTCAACCGCGCCAGCTCGGGCACGATGTTCTCCTCGCTGCCCCAGGCGAGGCCGCGGCTGGAGTGGACGTTGAGCTTCTCGGGCGCGAGCCATTCGACGCCGCAGGTGAAGCCGAACGCGCCGCTCACGCTGGCGAGCGCGCACAGCCGGTTGCGGAGCAGCGACCAGTCGCGGCCCAGCTTCGCGAGACGATCGTTGTCGTGCGTCTCGCTGTAGTGCGCGTAGAGGCCGACGCGGCGGCTTTGCTTGAGCGCGTAGTCGAGGTAGCCGGAGATTTCCTGGCGCGAATAGTTTTGGAACAGCTCGGAATACGCCCACTGCATGGCGCCTTCGGTGAGCAGGTTTTCGGTGGCCTCCCACGAGCCGCCGAGACCTTCGAGGAGAAAAATCGTGTCGGGGAATTCCTGCTGCACGCGCGCGGTGATGTAGCGCCAGGCGGGCACGGGAATCTTGTAGCCGGCGTCGCAGCGAAAGCCATCGACGCCGCGACGGCACCATTCGAGGAAGACGTCCGCGATGTGTTCCCAGAGCGCGGGATTGCTGTGGTCGAGCTCGGCGAGATCCTCCCAGACGGTGCCCCACGCGCCGGGGGAGACGAACGAGCCTTTCTCGTCGCGCACGTACCATTCGGGATGATCCTCCTGCAAGGTCGAGCCCCACCCGGTGTGGTTGATGACGACATCGAGGAACACCTTCGCGCCGCGGAAGTGCGTGGCGTAGGTGAGCTCGCGAAATTGATCGACGCCGGTGGTGCGCTTGTCGAAGACGACGAGCGCCGGATCAATCGCCAGCAAATCCTGCACGGCGTAGGGACTGCCGAAGCGGCCGAAGCGCGCGTAGGTCGTCGGCGTCGGGCTGACCGGCAGCAGATGAAGAATCTGGCAGCCGAGCGTGTCGACGATGTGCGGCAGGTATTCGATCACGTCGCGCAGCTTGCCGCTGGGCGGAATGACCGCGTAGCCGTCGTTGTCGAGCTTCTTGAGAATGGCTTCGCGTTTGTCATCGACCGTGCTCACCGCGGTGCGCGTGGGGCCGAACATGCGCGGGAAGGCGCAGTAGATGGTGTTCGCCGTGCGGTAGGCGTTCGGATGCACGCTCACGCCGAAGTCGGGCCCGTGCGGCCAATGTTGTCGTCCGTGCGGATCGATGGCGTAGGCCTTGGCCTTGAAAAAACCGGCCTCGGTCAGCGAGAAGGAAATCGACCAGCCGCCATCATGCGGCGTCATCGGCACGTCGCGCCAGGAGGCGTTCGCGAGCTTCAGCTGGCCGGTGTGCGCGTGGATGATTTCGCGGCGGAGCGTCTCACCGCGGCCGAGATTGGTGCGGAGCCGGGCCTGCCAGCCGGCGGGCAGCGAGCCACCCATGTGGAGGCGGAAGGAAAGCTGATCGCCGACGAAACGCACGAGGCGTTCGCCCGGCCCGGGAGTCATGACCAGTGGTTGCATGGCGCGACTGGAACTGTTCGGCCGCTGTGGACGGCCCGTTGAGGGAAAGGTTCATGCAGCCGGCGGGGCTTGGCAATGCCGAACCCGGGGCCGCGGAGACGTCGGATGATTCGTTCCATCTGCTTCGGTGAATAGAACGGCAGGTGAAGGGAAAGGTTGAGAGCCGGACCGCGGGCAACACATCTGGAGTGCGGCGTTCACGCCGCTTCAGCGCCCAAACGTCATGCCGGCCGACGTTCCAGCGGGCTAAAGCCTGATGCCTTCCGGCAATTCTGCGGGGGATGTGTCCCGGAGGGACTGGCGAAAATAGCCCGGCGTTTCAACGCCGGGAATAAATCGGAAGGCGGGCTGAGTCCCGAAGGGACGGCTGACGGAAGAATCGCATCACCACCGTTTCATCCGTCCCTTCGGGACTCAGGGTTGAGTTGAGGAGGAACGCCTGTCCCGGCGTTGAAACGCCGGGCTATTCTCAAGTGTCCCTTCGGGACAGGCTTCCGCTCGAATTCCCGAACGGCATCAGCCGCGCTCCGTCACCGCTTGGCGCCGGGTTCACGGCTGACTTCGCCTTGCTTCGCGGCGCCGGGTGCCAGCATAGTCGCCGCGAATGGATTTCCTCCTGGCCATGACGTTGCCTGCCGGATGGCAGATTGGTGTCGTCCTCGCGCTGCTGGTGGCGGCCGTCCTGGTTTTCGCGAACGAAAATCTCCCCGTCGATCTCAGCACGCTGATTCTGCTCCTGGTGTTGATCGGGAGCGGAGTGCTGACGGCGCGCGAGGCGTTCGCCGGCTTCAGCAGCGACATCATCATCATGCTCGCGTCGATCTTCGTCCTCAGCGGCGCGCTGCAGGAGACGGGCGTGCTGGATGCGCTGGGCGCGCGGATGTTGAAGGTCGCCACCGGCAGCGAGAACCGGCTGCTCGTCGTGCTGACCACCGTCATCAGCGGGCTTTCGGCCTTCATGAACAACACGGTGGTCACGGCGATGTTCGTCGGGCCGGTGATGGGCATCGCCCAGCGCGCGAAGCTCAGCCCGTCGAAGCTGCTCATCCCGCTGGCCTACGCGTCGATTCTCGGCGGCACCTGCACGTTGATCGGCACCTCGACCAACATCGCGGTCAGCAACTTCATCGTCGGCCAGAACCTGCGCCCGGTCGGGCTCTTCGAGATCACGCCGGTGGGATTGATCCTCGTGGCGGTGGGCATCGCCTACCTGCTGGTGGTGGCGCGGCGGCTCCTGCCGGCCAATCCCGAGGAGAGCCTGACCGAGGACTTCGCGATTCGAAGCTACCTCAGCGAGATCGTCGTCATGCCCGGCTCGCAGCTGATCGGACAGAAGGTCTTTCAATCCGACCTGTCGAAGCTCGACTTCCGCGTCCTCAAGATCGTCCGGGGCAGCCAGACGCTCACGCCGCACAGCGACACGATCATCGCGCAGGGCGACCTGCTGCTGGTGACCGGCAACGTGGAGAACCTGATCAAGGTGAAGACGACGGAAGGCATCGAGATCAAGGCGGACCTCCGGCTGGGCGACCAGGATTTGCAGAGCGATGATCTCAAGGTGGCCGAGGCGTTGATCACCCCGCAATCCGCCCTGGTGGGGCGGACCCTGCGCGAGGCGAACCTCCAGCAGGAGCAGGGCCTGGTGGTGCTGGCGATCTATCGCCGGGGCCGTTCGCTGCGGGAACAGCTCGGCTCCATCAAGCTCAAGGTCGGCGATCTCCTGCTCGTTCAAGGCCACAAGGATCGCGTGCAGTCCATGAAGCGAAACCGCGAGCTCGCGGTGCTGCAGGAGCTCGGTTCGTCGGTGCTCCGGCCGCGCAAAGGTTACTACGTCGCCGGCTTCTTTCTCGTCGCGCTGATCCTCGGCGGGTTCGAGCTGGTGCCGGTCTCGCTGGCGTTTCTCGGCGCGGCCATCGCCACGCTGCTCTGCCGGTGCGTGCCGGTGGAGCGCACGTATCAATACATCGACTGGCGCCTGCTCATCCTCATCGGCGGCATGACCGCCTTCGGCACGGCGATGGTGAAGACCGGCGCCGCGGAGCTCCTGGCGAAGGGGATTGTGTCCGCGCTCGAACCGTTCGGCGTGATGGCCATTCTCGCGGGCTTCGTCGTCCTGACGATCCTCCTCACGCAACCGATGTCGAACGCCGCGGCGGCGCTCGTGGTGCTGCCGTTGGCGCTGCGCTCCGCGCAGGTGCTGGGCGCGAACGAACGCACCTTTGCCATCGGCATCATGCTCGCCGCGTCGGTGTCCTTCATCACGCCGTTTGAGCCGTCGTGCATCCTGGTGTACGGCCCGGGCAAGTATTCCTTCCGCGACTTCGTGAAAACCGGCGCGCCGCTCACGGCGATCCTCACCGTCATCGTGCTCCTGCTGCTGCCCGTCTTCTGGCCGCTGCACGGACCGGCGCGGCGAGCCGGCCCTGCCACGACCAACGCCGTCGAATCCGCCGAGGCTCCATCGTCCGTCCACGAACCGGCGCCCGCGAAGCCCTGAGCGATGCCTGAATGTTCAACGGCATCGTCCCGGTTCAGACGCAATAACCCCGGGCCACATCTCGGAACCGCGCGATCTCCCGCTTCTGCCAGGCCGAATCACATTTCAGTTCGTGCGCCATCAACTCCGCCACTCGTGGCGCCATTTCGATTGCAGCGCGCGCGTTGAGGAACAACGCGCGGGTGCGGCGGGCCAGAACGTCTTCGACCGTTCGGGCCATTTCTTCGCGCACGGCCCACAAGACTTCCGCGCCGCAATACGGCAACGCGGGATGCAGCGGCGCGGCGAGCGAACGATCCGTTTCGATGAGCCGCTGAATCTTCGTCGCATCCGAACCATACACCGCGAGCGAGCCGAGGCGCCCAGTCTTGCGGAGCGAACCGTGAATCGGCAGATCGCGCGTGACGCACGGCTTCTCGTCCAGATGCGCGAGCGTGGCGGCCTGGTTCACGCAATCCTCAGCCATGTTGCGATACGTCGTCCACTTGCCACCGGTGATCGTCAGCAATCCGCTTTGATCGATGTGGATGGTGTGGTCGCGCGACAACGCCGCCGTGTTCGCGCCGTCGCCGGACTTCACGAGCGGACGAATGCCGGCGAACGCGCTGAGGATGTCCGACCGCGTCGGCTTCTTGTACAGGTAGAGCGCGGCAGTGGAGAGAATGAACTCAATCTCCTGCTCCATCGGCACCGGTTCGAGCGATGGGTTCTTGATCGGCGTGTCCGTGGTACCGACGAGCGTGTGACCGTGCCACGGAATGGCGAACATCACGCGTCCGTCGCTTGTATGCGGCACCATGATGGCCGTGTCGCCGGGCAGGAACGAACGGTCGAAGACCAGATGCGCGCCCTGGCTGGGCGCAATCATCGGCTTGGCCTGTGGTTCAGCGAACTGGCGAACGCCATCGCAGAATGCGCCGGTGGCATTGATCACGACTTTCGCTTTCGCCCGAAGCGTCTTGCCGGATTCGAGATCGGTCGCGACGACGCCATCCACCCAGCCCTGCTTGTTGCGCGTGAGCGAGGTGACCTTCGCGTAGTTCAGCAACGTCGCGCCCTGCTCCGCTGCGGTGGCGACCATGTTGATGAGCAGGCGCGTGTCATCGAACTGGCCGTCGTAATACATCACGCCGCCGCGCAGTCCTTCGGTCTCGATGTTCGGCAGGTGCTGGAGCGCCTGCTTCTTCGAGAGCAACTGCGATTTCCCGAAGCCATATTTCCCGGACAGCGCCTGATAGAGCTTGAGGCCGAGGCCGTAAAACGGCGCTTCCCACCACGCGTAGCTCGGCACCACGAACGCCAGGTCGCTGACGAGATGCGGCGCGTTTTGTCGCAGCAGGCCGCGCTCCTTCAACGCCTCCATGACGAGCGAGATGTTTCCCTGCTCCAGATACCGCACGCCGCCGTGAACCAACTTCGTGCTGCGGCTGGACGTGCCCTTCCCGAAATCGCTTTGCTCCAGTAGCAGCCCGCGATAACCGCGCGACGCCGCGTCCACCGCCACGCCGACGCCCGTCGCGCCGCCGCCGATGATCACGAAGTCCCACGACCCGCGTTGGGCCTGGGCGCGCTTGAGCATGTCGAGGCGGGTCACAGACAAACCATCTATCGGCAGTTACAACCTCTCAGCGACATAGACAATCACTGTTGCCGCAGGCACGAGGAGCAGTTGTGCAAGGAGTGTCCCAGCGAAACGGCTCCCGACCAACCATACGACAGCCTGCCTGAAAGATGGTTCGGATACTCTGCCTTCGACGACATCGTCCGTCATCATCGACATGTGCGGATCGATGAAAACAAACATGAGAACCGTGGCGACTCCGTTAACCACAGACGAAAGCGTGCTCGCGGTAACTCTCAGCTCGGGTTTGAGGTAACCGGCGTACAGGGCGGCAAAAACTCCAACCGTCCACAGCGCAACCGCAATCACATTGAAAAAAATCACTGTCGATGAAATGCCTCGCCCGAAGCGCAGCCCCGTAAGGTTTGAAGATGCTGGCGCAGTCACCGCATCTTTGATCTGTGAAATTCCCCCTTGCAGGAAGCCGTGAAGCAGGAGCCTTGGAATGGATCGATGAACTTGGAAATGAAGCACTGCCTTGCTGAACAAACGTTGAAACGTCGGGATCAAGAATCCACCCAGCACAGTTGCCAGCGTTGCGGACAGCAGCAGCCAGCGAAAATCTGAAATCAGGCTGGGAGATCCAACCTGCGCCAAATTCTCTTCGACACGTTTTGCCAGGAACGGTCCCTGGAATGAGTTGGAGGTCCGGGAGAGCAAGATCAGCACGTTGAAAAGTGCAAACGACACCGCTATGCGACGGGTACGAACGCCAGCGATACGGACGGAATAGGCCAGTGTGCCGATCAGGTGAATGACAAAGGTCAGGGCACAAATGATGGCGAGCTGGGTGTCCATACGTTTTTCTTAGCGCGCTTCCCAATCCTTCGCGCGCTCGACGGCTTTGCTCCAGCGGGCGCGCAAGGCATGAGCCTGCGCGCGCTTCATCCTCGGCTCGAAGCGTTGTTCGACCTGCCATTGCGTCGCGATCTCCTGCGGCTTCTTCCAATAGCCCACAGCGAGGCCGGCGAGATACGCCGCACCGAGCGCGGTCGATTCCGTCACCTTCGGGCGCACGACGGGCACGCCGAGAATGTCCGCCTGGAATTGCATGAGCAGATTGTTCTGCACCGCACCGCCGTCCACACGCAGTTCCTTGAGGCGGATGCCGGCATCGCTGTGCATCGCGTCCTGCAAGTCGGCGACCTGATACGCGATGCTCTCCAGCGCGGCTTGGGCGATATGCGCCGCCGAGCTGTCGCGCGTGAGGCCGACCATTGCACCGCGCGCGTATTGGTCCCAGTGCGGCGCGCCGAGTCCGGCAAACGCGGGCACGAGATACACGCCGCCGTTGTCCTTCACGGAGCTGGCGAGCTTCTCGATCTCGGACGCGGAACGAATCAGGCCGAGTCCGTCGCGCAGCCATTGCACCACGGCACCGCCGATGAACACGCTGCCTTCGAGCGCGTATTCAGTCTTGTTCCCAATCTTCCACGCCACGGTGGTGAGCAGGCGGTTCTTGGAGGCGACGGCTTTGGTGCCGGTGTTTTGCAGCATGAAGCAGCCGGTGCCGTAAGTGTTCTTCGTGAGGCCAGGCTGGATGCACATCTGGCCGAAGAGCGCGGCCTGTTGATCGCCCGCGATGCCGCTGACGGGAATGCCGGCGAGGCCGGGTGCGTTCGAGACTTCACCATAGACTTCGCTGGAGGAACGAACCTCGGGCAGCACGCTCTCGGGAACGCGCAGGAGGCGGAGGAGTTCCTTGTCCCAACGGCCAGTGTGAATGTTGTAGAGCAACGTGCGCGAGGCATTGCTGGGATCCGTGACGTGCTTGCCCGTCAACTTCCAGAGCAGCCAGGTGTCGATGGTGCCGAAGGCGAGCCGGCCGGCCTCGGCTTTCTTGCGCGCGCCGGGAACGTGATCGAGCAGCCACGCCAGTTTCGTGCCGGAAAAGTAGGCGTCGAGGATCAGGCCGGTGCGTTTCTGGAACAACTTCTCGCCGCCCTTCGCGCGGAGCTTGTCGCACATCGAAGCAGTGCGGCGATCCTGCCAGACGATGGCGTGATGAATCGGCTCACCGGTCTGGCGATCCCACAGGACGGTTGTCTCGCGCTGGTTCGTGATGCCGATGGCAGCGACGTCGCGCGGCTTGAGGCGCGCCTTGGCGAGCGCTTCCACGGCGACGCCGATCTGGCACGTCCAGATCTCGTGCGCGTCGTGCTCGACCCAGCCCGGCTTGGGATAGTGCTGCTTGATCTCCTTCTGCGCGACGGCGCGGATGGAGCCGTCATGGGCGAAGACAATGGCGCGGGCGCTGGTGGTTCCTTCGTCGAGGGCGAGAATGTAGGGCATGCGTTTCTCCGTTCAGTGTTGCGAACCGTTCATGTGTGGCTGATGCGGGCGTTGTAGAGGAAGGCGCGAGGCGAGTCAGCATCTTTTGCTAAAGGGCTGACGCATACTGGTCTCATTAGCACACCGGGCTTCAGCCCGGTGTGCGGGGCAGAGATCGAAGCCGAGCGGTTTCAACCGCTTCTTGTGGGCGACAAAAGCCGTTGAAACGGCTCGATTGCTGGAGCGTCTCTCTACACCCGGCTGAAGCCGGGTGCTAATGAGAGGAGAACCTTCCAATGACTGGCTCCTTCTTCAAACGGTTGTTTCTGCGCCCGAGATGGGCGCACTCCGGGAACGTCAATGACAGGCAGCGCCAGCCGTCAACTCGGGGCTGAGGTAGGGGATGCCGAGGGAGAGGCCGCGGAGAATGAGAAGCACGGCGACGACGGCGACGCTCGCGGGGATCAGGCGCTGCAGTTTGAAGCGGAGGGTGAACTGGAGTTTCTGCCCGATGAGCCCGATGCCGAGCATCATCGGCACGGTGCCGAGGCCGAAGGCGGCCATGTATTCCGCGCCGGAGAAAAGGCCGCCCGTTGCCGCAGCGCCGGCGCACGCGGCATAAACGAGCCCGCACGGAAGCAGGCCGTTCAAGGAGCCGAGCGCGAACGTTGCGAAGAGAGAGCGTTGACGGAGCAGGCTGCCAAGGCCGGATTTGATGCGGGTCACCGCGCGGGCGACGGGCAGGCTGGTGGCGAAGCGGGTCGAGACGACGAGGCCAATCAGGATTGCCGCGCCGGCGATGATCGACACCCAGCGTTGGAAGCCGGCGAAGGCGATGGTCTGGCCGAGCAGTCCGAAGGCCGCGCCGAGCGCGCAGTAGGTGAGGATGCGCCCGAGGTTGTAGGCGATTCGTCCCGTCACGAAGCTCGCGCGGGAGTTGCCGTTCATCGGGAGCGCGAGCGCCAAGGGACCGCACATGCCGGCGCAGTGCAGGCTGCCGACGAGGCCGAGGGCGATGGCGGTGAGCAGGATCATTTGTTCAGAGCTTGTTTGAAAAGGGAGCGCGGCTGTGTCGCAGACCAGCCGCAGCACGCTGAAAACATTCCGTCGCGCCGAAATAGCGCGCCCCGCTGCGGCTGGTCGAAGACGACACAGCCGCGCTCCGAGGCTTTCAAGCTGACTCTCATAGAACCAACGACTGGTCGTGGAAATATTCCTGTCCGCCACTGGTCCACGAGACGCGCACTTTCCAGAAGCCGCCTTGCAGCCCGGCGGTCGGGATGTTCTGGGCGCCTGCGGCATCGACGGCGAGCGGGAGGTCGAAATCCAGCTTCGCATTCGACGGGCGGTAGAAGTGAATCGTGCCGGCCGGCTTGTCCGCGAGATGGGCGGCGGGAATCCGCAGGGCGACCTGCGCCTTCGCGAGGTCGTAGGCGACGGCCACTTCGCCGCGC
>JBDHQG010000634.1:0-3064 GCA_039806925.1 Limisphaerales bacterium | reverse complement strand
CGCACGGCGAAACAGCTGACATCTGAGACACGCGTCGCCGCCGATCACGGCAATCAATCCAACCAAAGGCTGCATGGCTCGTTGGATCTGATTCGCAATACCTCGAATGACATGCGCGCGGCGGTCGATGGAATCAAGGCATCGAGCAACAACGTCGCCCAGATCATCCAGACCATTGACGAGATCGCCTTTCAGACCAACATCCTGGCGCTCAACGCGGCCGTGGAAGCCGCGCGGGCCGGCGAGGCCGGGCAGGGTTTTGCGGTCGTGGCGGAGGAGGTAAGGAACCTCGCGCAACGCAGCGCCACCGCCGCCCGGCAGACCGCCGACCTGATCGACGAGGCCGTCAAGCATTCCAACCAGGGCGTCGCGATGAACGAGAAGGTGTTTGAAAGCGTCGCCACCGTGGCGTCGGCCGCCGATGAAGTCGGGCAAGCCTTGAAGGAAATCGTCACCCGCGTGGAACAGGTCGACCGTCAGGTCGGCGAGATCGCGGGCGCCGCGAGCGAGCAATCCTCCGGCATCCAGCAAATCAACATTGCGATCTCACAACTCGACAAGGTCACGCAGTCCAATGCCGCCAGCGCCGAGGAAAGCGCGGGCGCCTGTGAAGAGCTCAACGCGCAGGCCGCCACATTGCGGAGCTCGATCCATGCGCTGCAATCGCTCATCGCCGGACAAACAACCGCGGAATCCCGGTCCGAACCGCAAAGTTTCGACGTCGCGCCAAGGCGGTCTCATCCGTCAACCACGGGGCATCCGCGTCCGGCCTCCCCTGCAATCCAGGCGCGAAACAACGTTCACTCCGCGCTGGCGGCCGGTCGCAATGCCAGCCACGCGCCCGCGCCGAACGACGACCGATCACTGACGTTCTAGATCACTCGCACGGGACGGGTATTAGGCGATAGAAACGACGCGAGGTGCCACGCGCTTCAGGATCGACATATTGCGCGTGATCTTCATTCACCGGGACGATGCCGAGCGGCGTCCACGCCTTGAAGTCCTCGGTTGATTCGATGCGGAAACACGAATTGGTGCCGGCTGGCAGGCAGAGATGGAACGATCCGTCGGGCAGCCGGACGCATGGCGGACGAGGGCGATCATTATCGACGAGGATGGCGGCGGCACGGCGCGGCAATCCCAAGGAGTACGTTTCCGGTGCCGTCGGATACGGCGTCAATGTCACCACCACGCTTTCGACTGGTTCAGCGATGGTGTCGTCCAGCGGTTCCAAGATCAACTTCGCCCGGCTTTGCCCTGCCGGGATGACGATGGGACTCGCTGGCAGGGAATAATCCAGTCCGGGTGTCGCGGTTCCTCCCAGGGCGAAATGGACCACAAGCGGCGCCGCCGTGCCGCCCGAGCGCCGGATCGTGAATTCCACGGTGTTCCGTCCCGCGCCATTCAATCCTCCTTCGCGACCAAACGGATCATTCGCAATGATGGCGACGACGGGGACAGCGGGCGTGAATGGATAGTTTCGAATCGTGACTGTCGCGGAGGCCGCCGTGGGATCGATTTGGTAAGGGGGAGGCGGAGGTGGATAGATGGCGATCACCACGTCCGGAACGACGAGGGTGGCAACGACCGTTTCGTCGGTTTCGGCCACTGCATCCATGATTCCCAAAACCCGCACATCGACCGAGTCCTCACCCGCCGGAATGACAGCGTAGCCGGAGAGGCGTTCGTAGTCTTCGCCATTTAGAGCCGTTCCGCCCAGGCGGTAGTGAACTCCCAGGGCGGTGCCCGTGTTTCCAGTCCTGGAAATCGTGAAGACGCCCGGTGCCACGAGGCAAATGGGGCACGGCTCCGATGTCACCGGCTGCGTCGCGCGGATGCTGACGTGCGGCAGCGCCTCTCCGTTGTCGTGAATCATCACTTCGGCACGACTCTTGGCCGGATCCATCTGGTAGTCGGGCAGCACGACCAGCGGGGACGCCGTCAATTCCGCGATCACGGTTTCGTCGGTTTCGACCAGCGCGTCGTCGATCGGCACCACGAGAAGTTCGACGCTCTCCGCGCCGGCGGGAAACTCGACGGTTGGCGGCAGCGGATCGTAGTCGCTCCCGGAAACCGCCGTCCCACCATATTGCATCCAGACTCGCAGCGACCGTTCCACCGCGCCGGTTCGGCGAAGGGTGAAGGCTGCCGGCCGGATGCGCGACGTGGGCGATGGCTCCGTCGTCTCCGGAACGGTGGCTTCAATGGACACCACGGGAAACCTGTCCGTCACCTGGAATTCCACGGGCGCTGAAATCACCTTGGTTCCCGCGCTGCCAGCCGCGCGGGCGGTGATCCGATGGGAACCCACGGCGGCGGCGTTCCAGGAAAAAGCATGTTCAACCGGCGTTCCCGGATCCGGCTGGCGGACGAAAAAGATCGCGGACTCGCCCACCTTGGTTTCGCCATCGAAGAACTCCACAAACGTGATCGCGTCATCCAGATCAATGGCGGTCGCCAGGATCTGGACGGGTTGACCGAATGGAAGGAGGGCGCCGTTTTTCGGCGACGTGATGTTCAATGTCGCCGTGGTGATTCCATCGTCGCGCAGGAAGACACGCGCCGTGGCCCGCGCCGGATCGATGTTCACGGCGTAGCAGGGAATGCCCAACGGTGGCTGTGTGGGCGGCGGACATTGCGACAGCGTGGCGTCGAGGATCTCAATCGGCTCCGCGACGCTGTCCGGGAACGGCTCGACTGTGAGTTCGATTTTTTCCGCGCCCTCGGGAATGGTCACGTTCAGACTGCCGGTGCCGGTCGAGATGTAGCCTTCGTAGCTCTCGCCCTTCGGCGGAAGCGTAACTTCGACCGTGCCGGTGCCGCTGTTGACGTTCAACCCGCGCAGCTCGAACTCGCCCAGTTTCAGGCGCGTTGTGCCGGTGCCGGCGCTGGCTTCAAGATTGAGCGGAACAGACGGGTTGAGCGTCACGTCCCAGCGCAGTTTCTCGCTGTTGGTAATCAGATCGAAGAAGTTGAAGAAGCTGAAGCCGCTGTCGCCCGATTCTTCCTTGAGCGTAATGACGCGCTCGGTCGTGCCGCTGGCGTCATAGTTGAGCGTGCCGAA
>JBDHQG010000633.1:0-3065 GCA_039806925.1 Limisphaerales bacterium | reverse complement strand
TCCGATGTCCGTGTCTTGATTATCTACGACCGCTCAATGGCACACCGCTGTCGTCAGCGCCTCATTTTGTGATTTAATACGTTATGAACCTGAGAACCCGAACCTGGTTTCTGGTCAGCCTGTTGTTCTTCGTGGCGGCTGCGATCTTCTGGCAGCTGGGAGAGCGCAAGCATGCCCGGGATCGTGCGGCCCGCGAAGCGGCGCGCGCGGCGACCAATGCGCCCGTCGCCAGCCCGATGCCGAATGCACCCGTGCCCGCGCCGACAGGTTCCGCCGGGACCAACACCGCGGCGCAGGTGCGCAAGACGGCCTTTCCCCATCGCCTGACGAACACCACCATGACGGTCGATCAACTCAGCCGCTCCGCGACGGGTCTCATCCTCCGCAATGCGCTGATTGATTCCGCGCAACCGGTGAATCTGAACATCCCGGCGCATCTCCGGGCCGCGGGCGAACCGGGCAGCTACGTGGTGCAATCGCGCGGCCCGGTGACGGAGGCATTTCGGGCGGCGTTGCAACAGGCCGGCGCTGAAGTCGTCGCCTACGTTCCCAATAACGCCTATTTGGTGCGCGCGAACGAAGGCGTGGCCCGGCAGTTGGGCGCGTTGCCACTGGCCCAGTCGGTGTTGCCGTGGGAGCCTTATTTCAAGATCGATCCGGCTTTGCTGGAGGCGGCGGTGAAGGAGACGGCTCTTCCTTCCAACACGCGGCTGAACCTTCTCCTGTTCCCCGGCGAACGCGAAGCGGTGTTGCGGGAACTGGGACGAATGGAGGCGGTGGTGCTGGGCGAGGAGCGGTCTCCATTCGGATGGCAGTTGATGGTGCGCCCGCCGGAGACGGCGCTGGTGGCGCTGGCGAAGTTGCCCGGAGTGCAGGCGATTGAACGGTTGCTGCCGCGGCGGATTGCCAACGATCTCGCGCGGGTGCGGGTGCGGGTGACGACGAACTCGCTGGCGACCACGCCGAACTATCTCGATCTGAAAGGCGCTGGCGTGAGCGTGAACGTGAATGACACCGGCGTCGATTGGACGCATCCCGATCTGCAAGGTCGGGTGACGTCCGATTTTCCGTCGACGTTTAACGACATCGATGGCCACGGGACACATGTGGCTGGAACCATCGCGAGCAGCGGCAACAACAGCCCGGCGATTCCCCCGCGAAACATCCCCGGCTCGGCGACGAACGCGAATTTCCGCGGCATGGCTCCGGAGGCGGATATTTTTGCGCTGCCGATCGACCGCACGTTTGGCCCGGACACGACGGATTCGTATCTCCAGGAAACGGCGGCGGCGGCGGATGCCCTGATCTCGAACAACAGCTGGGGATATTATGGATCCGGCACCTACACGCTGGCGGCGGCGAGCTGGGATGCGGCGGTGCGCGACGCGTTGCCGGGCATGACCGGCCCTCAACCGATGATTGCCGTGTTCTCGGCGGGTAACCGCGGGGCGGGGGGCATCGATGCGCCCGGTACCGCAAAGAACGTCATCACGGTGGGCGCCATTGAGAGCATGCGCGTCATCACCAATGAGGTGTGGCGTGGCGTGGACCCGAACATCGTGACCAACCAGCCGTGGCTTTCGATGACGGACACGAACAACGAGGTGGCGGAGTTCTCGAGTCTCGGCAATGTGAATCCGGGCGAGGAAGGAGATGGGGGAAGGTTCAAGCCGGACGTGGTGGCTCCTGGAACTTTTGTGGCATCGACGCGTTCCACGCTCTGGCAGGAGCCGGATCGTTCCATCGAGGTGTCGTCCGACCAGGTTTCGTTTGTCCGCATTCGCGCCGGGCGGACGAACGTCTACTCGACGTTCATTCCCGAGAATGGCACGAAGCTGGAGGTGGTGTGCGTGCCGAACACGGATTCACCCGCCGGTGGACTGCCGCCGTTGCCGATCCAAATCAAGGCGGGGGACACGCCGACGGCCGCTGATTTTGTGGCGACGAATGCCGCGACGGTGCCCACCGTGGGACTGGTTCCGGACATCTGGTTTTTCTCCGTCGCGAACACCAACGACTCGGATGTTTATCTGCACGTCCGCTATTTTGTGACGGTGACCAATGACGTGGGGAACGAGCCGCAGATATTCAAGGCGCTGAACGACGAGCTGCTGTCTTATTACCGTTATGAAAGCGGAACCAGCATGTCGGCGCCCGTAGTGACGGGATTGATCGCGCTCATGCAGGAGTTCTTCACGAAGAGCCTCCAGTGGACAAACAGCCCGGCGTTGACCAAGGCGCTGTTGATCAACGGCGCGCGGTCAGTGAACAGCGCGTATGACTTCAATACCACGAATGCGGTGAACGGACAGGGCTGGGGTCTGGCAAATTTGACGAACAGCCTGCCCATCAATCCCTCCAAGGTCGGCAGCGACGGGATTTTCTCGAGCGCCTCCATGGTGTTGTACGATCAGCATCCTGACCGGGCGCTGGCCACGGGACAAAGCTTCACGCGAACGGTGAATGTTTCCGCTGCGGCCCGTTCCCAGCCGTTGCGCATCACGCTGGTTTGGACCGATCCTCCGGGCAATCCGGCGGTGGGCATCAAGCTGGTGAACAACCTCGATCTGGTGGTGACGAACCTGGACACGGGCGAAGTCTACGTCGGCAATGGCATCGGTGGCGGCAGCATTTTCAACGACCCCGTCGAAACAAACTCGGTGGCGTTCGATACGGTCAACAACGTGGAGAACGTATATCTGCAAGGGTTGTTCAACCGGCCGCTGGCGGCGGCGTATTCCGTGACCGTGGTCGCCCGCGCGGTGAACATCAACGCGGTGACGACGCATCCGGATGGCGTGGTGCAGGATTATGCGCTGGTGATTTCGAGCGGCAATCCGCGCTCAACGCCGTCAATCACGACCTCCGACGCGGCGGCTCCGGGGATCAATCTCGCGCCAAGTGTTCAGGCGGTGACGAACGGGTTGCCGCTGTTGAACCAACGGGTCGGCGCCAACGCGCCGTATCTCGTGACGACGAACGGCGTCACGAACCAGTGGAAATTTTTCGTGGTGACCAATGTCATTCCCGAGGGGGAACCTGACGCCGGCACCGCTGGAAACTAC
>JBDHQG010000632.1:0-3072 GCA_039806925.1 Limisphaerales bacterium | reverse complement strand
CGCCTCGCTGAAGGACGAGCCGCTTTCAATCGACGCCAGCACCTCCGCGATCACCCGTCGCAACGCCGGATCGCAATCCTGGTCCTGAATCAACTTCAGCCCGCGCGTCAGCGGCATGCCCGCCTCCAAAAGCGTCGCCACCTGCCGCGTGAACGTCAGCACCACGCGCGACTTCACCCGCACCCGCGCCCCCCGGATGCCGGGCGTCCGGCGAAACAATCCATGGAACGTGCGATGTTCCTCCGCGCTGCCTCGGCCGCCGCCGCGCCCGCGCGCCACCGTCACGCTCGTGGGAAAGAAACCCATCTCCTTCAGCCGCCGCACCGCCTCCAGCTGGCTTTCCACCGCCAGCGCGCCCCGCGTCTCCCGGCCCCGCGAATCCAATGCGATATACGAGAAGTTCGTCATAGCTCCACGCCGCGAGAAGTGAATCGCTGCGTGTGAGGATTCGACAAGCGCGCCTCCAATGGCTCACGCCACCAGAAACAATTCTTCCAAATCTCCCCGTTGACAAAATTACTACCTTGGTAGTATTACCTGAGTAGTTAAACCAAATTTCCAATGCCAAAAAACAAAACTCATCGTCTCGGCGATCTCCAGCTCCGCATCATGAAAGTCCTTTGGGAGCGGCGCGAAGCCACTGTTGCCGAGGTGCTCGATACGCTGGACGACACCGACAAGACGCTCGCCTACACCACCATCGCCACCATGCTCCGCAAGATGGAGGCGCGCGGACTCGTCTCCCATCGCGTCGAAGGACGCTCCTTCATCTACGCGCCAAAGATCGCCGCCGAGGATGTCTCGCGCAGCATGGCGGATCATCTCGTGGACCAGCTCTTTGAAGGCAATCTCCTCGACGCCGTGAGCCATCTGCTGACCACTCGCGAAGTGAGCAAGGACGAGCTGAAACAACTGGAGAAGCTCATCGCTGAAAGGAAGAAGAAGTTATGAGCACGATGCTGGACTGGAGCCTGTGGAAACCGTCCTTCGTCACCGTGGCGCTGGGCGCGACACTGATTTTTCTCGGGGCGCTCGTCGTTCAGCGATGGGTTAAATCCATGACCTGGCGGCGGACCCTCTGGCAGATCGCCTTTCTCAGCGTCGGACTGCTGGCACTAGCCCAGTTCAGCGGAACAGATCGACTCGCCATGAACTGGATGCAGAAGCCCGCGCCAGTTCAGGACAACATCACGACTTTGGTGGAGACAAAAGTCATCGGAGAACCGGACCCGAACCTTCTCGCCGCGGCGCGCTTGCATTCCCTTGAACCAACCACGATCAACCCAAGTCTCGCCGTGGCCGAGTCGCCGGCGGTTTGGTGGCCGACCGCGATCTGGCTTGCTGGCGTTGGCGTCATGCTGGGTTGGATCATCCTCCTCCGTTTCGGCTTCTGGGCACTCGTCCGACGACGCATCGTCCGCGACGAAGCTCTGCTCGCCCGCGTCGATGGCATCGCCCGCCGCATCGGACTTTCGCAGCAGATTTGCGTGACGGAAGTTTGCCGGCTCGCCACGCCAATTGCACACGGCATTCTCCGTCCGGGCATCAGCCTTCCCGAAGGATTTGCCAGCCGACATTCCACCGGTCAACAGGAGGTGATGCTCGCCCACGAACTCGCGCACCTCGCCGCGCGCGATCCGCTCTGGCACACGCTCGTGGACATCGTGATGAGCCTCGTTTGGTGGCATCCGCTGGCGTGGCTCGCGCGACATGAACTGCGCGCCGCCACCGAAGCCGCGGCTGACGAAGCCTGTCTCGTCGTTGAAAACGGTCCCACCACACTCGCCGAATGCCTGGTGGATTTGGGCAGCCGCATTTCGCATCGACGCGCAATCAGCGGGCTGGGAATGGAAGGCGGCGGCTTCCGCTCCGGTCTCGGCAAACGCGTGAAGCGACTGCTCGCCACGGAGAACCGGACTTGGAATCCGCCCGCGCCGCACCGTCTCTCACTCACCCGAATTATCGCCCCGCTGGCAATGGCCGCGCTGATTCTGGTGACCACCGTCTGGGCGCAACCCACCGCAACTGGCCCCGCTACACTCCACGATGCCTTCCAGCAATCTCTCCTCGGAGTCCTCCTGACCACGGCGCTGCCCACGCCGCAACAATCGACCGAAGCTACCAACCAGACCGCTGAAGTTCTCCCGTCACCCGCTCCGCCGAAAAACACGACTGAATACTTCATCCAAGCCGGCGACACGCTGTCGCGCCTTGTCAGCACAATCCGCGAACAAGGCCGTCCAATGACGCTGAAGACCCTTCAGGAAGCCAATCCGGGAGTGCAATGGAACCGCCTGCGCATCGGCCAGCGAATCGTCATTCCCGAGGTGAAGACCGCCAGCAACGACGACCGCCGAAAAGTTCTGAACCAAAAGCTGGATTCGATTCTGATCGAAGAGATTGAGTTCGACGGCGAAACACTGAACCAAGCCATCGACAAGCTGGCCCGAGTGGCGAAAGACCGCGATCCTGCCGGGACCGGAATCAACTTCGTCATCACGACGCAGAATCCTTCGCCCCGCCCCGGAACCACCGGCAATGCAAACGTCGTCGTCACGCCGGAAGCCAAAGACTCCTTCATCAACCTCTTGCGCCCGTTGAAGGGCGTCACCATCCGTGAGGCGCTCAGAGAAATCTTGCGGTCAGCGTCCGTTCCATTGACCCACCAAGTGGAAGACTATGCTGTGATCATTTCGGCCAAACCTCCCGAGCCTCTGGCCCTTTACACCCGCTTCTTCAGAATCGACCAAAATGCCTTCGAGAGGGCACTGGTGAGCGTAGCGAAAATAGATCTGGAGCAGGCAATCTCCAATGCCGTCCGTGTCTCTCCGTTGATCAATTTGCCACCGAGTAAAAATGAGCCCAAGCCCTCTGATGCAAAACGTGTGACTCAGGGTCCGACGCGCGCCGAAATGTTCCTCGCTGACACGCGGCGCTACTTCGCCCAGCTCGGCGTTGATTTCTCGGCACCCGGTCGTCAGCTCGTTTACAGCGATAGGAAAGGACAGTTGATGACCCGCGCCACGCTAGAAGAATTGGACATCATTGAGCAGGCGATTGGCGTACTGACTG
>JBDHQG010000631.1:0-3074 GCA_039806925.1 Limisphaerales bacterium | reverse complement strand
CGCCAACTCGGTCTTCGGTCAAAGACCCGATCCCTTCCTCTTCGAGGCAATCCCCTTCAAGCCCGTTCTCGCCGCCGGCCGGGCGGATGAACGACCGCTGGCCTCCGGGGCGGACCCGGCGCCGCTGCAGTTTTGGATCGTTCCCCGCGAACCGGGGGCGAAGAAGATTTCCACGCGCCAGGCCGAGAGCGATCTGCCGCGCATCGTCGCGGCGGAAATCGTCCGCCTCCTTGATGGCAGCGCCCGGATTGGCGGACGCCGCGTCACCCCGCGCGATGTCGCCGTGCTGGTGCGGAAGAAAAAACAGGCCCGCCTGATGCAGGAGGCGTTGCAGCTCCTGCGCGTCCCCGCGGTCCTCCACACCGAGGAAAGCGTGTTTGAATCGCGCGAGGCCGTGGAGCTCTCCCGGGTGCTTTCCGCCATCGCGGCCCCGTTCGATGAACGCCGCATCCGCGCGGCGCTCGCCACCGATTTTTCCGGCCACGACGGCGCTGCGCTGGACCGGCTTTCCCGCGATGATCAACGCTGGCAGCAGATGCTCCAGCAGTTTCACGACGACCATGCGCTGTGGATGGAACGCGGATTCACGGTCATGTTCCGCACCTGGCTCCATCGCGGCGGCGTCCGGCAGCGGCTGATTGCCCATGAGGATGGCGAACGTCGCCTCACCAATCTCCTTCACCTCGCGGAGTTGATTCACCAGGCCGCCCAGGAGCGGCGGCTCACCCCCGAGCCGGTCGTCCGTTGGCTGGAGGAACAAATCAACACCGCCGGTCGCGGCGCGGAGGAAAACCAGCTCCGGATCGAACGGGATGATGAAGCCGTCAGGCTCGTCACCATCCACAAGAGCAAGGGGCTCGAATACCCCATAGTCTTCTGCCCCTTCTCCTGGGGCTCCGCCGAGCATCCCGGGCGGCACGGCTCGTGGATCGACCCGGTCTTCTTTCACCGGGACAAGTCCGGGGAAAACCATCCGGCCCGATCCGAATTGATATGCGATCTCGATTCCCCGGATCGCGCCGCGCATGAAGCCATCGCCTTTCGCGAACGCCTGGCGGAGGATCTTCGACTGCTCTACGTCGCCCTGACCCGCGCGCGGAACCGTTGCTACTTTGTCTGGGGCGCCTTCAATCGCGCGGGCGCCTCGGCCGCGGCCTGGCTCCTGCACCCGGAGCGCCATGAAGCCGCCGACCTCGAACCGGCCATGAGCGCGCACTTCACCGCGCTGGATGACGCGCAGCTGCGTTCCGATCTGGACGCCCTCGCCGCGAAGGCCAACGCCGGTCGAAACACGCCGGCGATCCATGTCGCGGAAGCACCCGCCGCATCGACAACGCCATACCTTCCGCCGCTGCCGGGGGAACGCCCGCTCGCGGCACGATCCTTCACCGGACGCATTCGCCGCGACTGGCGGATTCACAGCTTCTCCGCGCTGGCCGCCGGTGCCGCCGATGAATCGCCAGATTACGATCGCGCCGGAGCGCCGGATGTTGTTCCCGCCGGAGACGCCTCGGAATCCTCCGGCATTTTCGCCTTTCCGCGCGGCGCCGCCGCCGGCACCTGCCTGCACAAACTTTTCGAGCAGCTCGATTTCGCGGAGCCCGATTCCGACCGCGTGCGGAAGCTCATTGTCGAAACGCTGGCCACGCATGGTTTCCCCCCGGAAACTCATGCCGACGCCGTGCATGACATGGTCAGGGACGTCCTCGATGTTCCGCTCGATCCGGATCAGCCCGGCCTTTGTCTGCGGCGGATTGAACCCGCCGCTCGCCTGAACGAGCTCGAATTCTTTTTTCCGATCCAGCGGCTTTCTCCCGCGTTGCTCGCGTCCGGCGCCTGTGCGGAATCAACGGCGCCCGAAGCTGTCGCCAGATTGTCCAGGCTGAACTTTCAGCCCGCCGACGGATTCCTGAAGGGGTTCATCGATCTGGTGTTCGACTGGAAGGGGAAATTCTACCTCGTGGACTGGAAATCGAACTGGCTCGGCGCCCGCGCCGAGGACTATGACCAGGCCGCGATGGACCGCGAGATGAATGCGAAGTTCTACACGCTGCAATCGCAGCTCTACTCCGTCGCCTTGCATCAATACCTGGCGCTGCGCCAGCCCGGCTGCGAGTTTCAACGCCACTTCGGCGGGGTTCTCTATCTCTTCGTGCGCGGCATCGATCCGCAACGGCCCTGGCTCGGCGTGCATCGCCATCGCCCCGACCAGCGGTCCATCGAGAAGCTGAGCCGGGCACTTCTCCCGCGCGACCTGGAGGACGCGCCATGAGCCGCCCGCCGCCAACCCTCCCGTCTTCCACGGCATTGCCGCCGGCCATCGAGTCGGGAATCTTCTCGGAAATTGATCGTGAGTTCACGCGATGGATCACGCGCATCCTCCCCGGCACCCCGCCGGAAGTTCTGCTCGCCACGGCGCTGGTCAGCCGGGCTCGAAACGAGGGCCACTCATGCCTCGACCTTCGGACGGTCGCAGGGACAGAACTCTCCGGCTCCGTGACCACCATAACCACCCGGCTGCCCGCCCTCGGCCAGTGGCGGGCGGCCCTCCTGGGATCACCCGCCGTCGGCGCGCCCGGGCAATTCAAGCCGCTGATCCTCGACCCCCGCGGGCGTCTTTACCTTCATCGCTACTGGCACTACGAGAAGCAGCTTGCCGACGCGATTCTTGACCGGGCGAAACCACCGCCCCCTCTCGCGGACGCCACGCAATCACGCCTGATTCTTGATCGTTTGTTTCCCGCCGGCGCGCAGTTCACTCCCGGTCAACGCCACGCCGCCATCATCGCCGCGGAACGCCGCCTGTGCGTCATCACGGGCGGGCCGGGCACCGGCAAGACGCACGCGGTCGGCTGCATTCTCGCGTTGCTGCTGGAACTTTGCGGCGGCGCGCGGCCACGAATCGCCTTATGCGCGCCGACGGGAAAGGCCGCGGCGCGCCTGTTGGAATCCATCCTGCAATTCAAAACCCGCCTGCCGCCTGATCAACCCGGCCTGGACGCGCTGCCCACCGAATCGTTCACCCTCCACCGGTTGCTGGGAATTCATCCCTTCACCAACCAGCCGCGGTATCA
>JBDHQG010000630.1:0-3088 GCA_039806925.1 Limisphaerales bacterium | reverse complement strand
CCAAATTGAGCCACGGCCAACGGATCGCCCGCATTGACTTGCCTCCGAACCGCCGATAGTTTTCGCCGTAACAATTTATGCTCCCAGTCATCGAAAAACTTCTCATCCTCCAGGATCGCGACCGGAAAATCCTGACCCTGCTGGACGAACTCGCCCACGTTGGCCCGGAGCGGGATTCCCTCCGCGCCGGCCTTTCCGCCAGCCAGGCCGCGCTCGACGCCGCCAAGCAGAAGGTGATGCACCTCGAATCCGAGCGGAAGAAGCTGGAGCTGGAAGTCGAATCCAAGAAGAGCCAAATCGAGAAGTACTCGGTGCAACAGTTTCAGACCAAGAAGAACGAGGAGTTTCGCGCCCTCGGCCACGAAATCGACAACTGCAAGCAGGTCATCACCAAGCTCGACGATCAGCAGATCGAGCTGATGGAAAAGATCGAAGCCGGCCAGAAGGAAGTCGCCGCCGCGAACAAGAGCGTCGCCGAGGCCAAGAAGGTCGTGGACAGCCGCGTGGCTTCCATCGATGAGCGCGAAGGCAATCTCAAGAGGGAACTCGCCGGCCTGCAATCCAACCGCGCCGAACTCGCCGGGGCCGTCGATGAAAGCACCCGTTCCAAATACGAACGGCTGCTCAAGCAAAAAGGCCAGAACGTCGTCGTCGGCATCCAGCACGGCGTCTGCGGCGGCTGCCACATGCAACTCAGCCGCAGCATCGTCATCCTCTGCCAGGGCGATCAGGAAATCGTGAGCTGCCCGAACTGCGCCCGCATTCTGTTCTACACGCGCGACATGGATCTCGCGGTGGCGGACTGATCGGCCGCGCCGTTTCCCTCTGCAAACTAAGGCTGGAGCACTCCCTCCTGCTCCGGTAACGATTCGCGCATGACTCCGCGAATCCTCGCCTTCCTTTCGCTGCTCGCGTTTCTCGCCGTCCACGGTCCTCACGCGAATGCCGCCGATTCCTCCGGCGACACCAACGCCGCCTGGCTGGCCGAGCATTACACGAAGTACGAACACCGCATCCCGATGCGCGATGGCGTGAAGCTCTTCACGCGCGTCTATGTGCCGAAGGACGATTCGCAATCGTGGCCGATTCTGCTCACGCGCACGCCGTACGCGCTGAAACCGTACGGCACCGCGAATTACAACGACCCCGCCGGCACGTTCCGCGAACTGGCGAAGGACAAGAACATCCTCGTCACGCAGGACGTGCGCGGGCGCTATGGCTCGGAAGGAACCTATATGCACGTCCGCCCGTTTAATTCGAACAAGCGCGCGCAGGAGATCGACGAAAGCTCCGACGCCTGGGACACCATCGACTGGCTCGTGAAGAACATCCCGAACAACAACGGCAACGTCGGCATGTTCGGCATCTCGTATCCCGGCTTCTACACCTCGATGGGCATGATCGATTCGCATCCCGCGCTCAAGGCCGCCTCGCCGCAGGCGCCCATCGCGGACTGGTTCATGGGCGACGACCTGCACCACAACGGCGCGTTCTTCCTCACGCAGAACTTCGGCTTCTTCTACAACTTCGCCCAGCGCGCCGAAGACCCGCTGCACGAAGATTTGAAGCCGTTCAATTTCAAGACGCCCGATGCGTACGACTTCTTCCTGCGCATGGGACCGCTCGCGAACTCCATCCCGCTGATGAAGGATCTCGGCCAGCAATGGGCCGAGTTCCTCGCGCACCCGACCTACGACGATTACTGGAAGGCGCGCAACATCCGGCCGCATCTCAAGAACGTCCGCTGCGCGGTGATGACCGTCGGCGGCTGGTTCGATGCCGAGGATCTCTTCGGCCCGCTGGAGACGTATCGCTGGACCGAGCGCCAGAATCCGGGCATCACCAACGTGCTCGTCATGGGCCCGTGGACGCACGGCCAGTGGGGCCGCGGCGATGGCGACAAGGTCGGCGACGTGAACTTCCGCGCGAAGACCTCCGAGTATTACCGTGAGAAAATCGAGGTGCCGTTCTTCCGCCGCTTCCTCAAGGGCGACACGAACTACACGCCCGCCGAGGCGCACGTCTTCGAGACCGGCACGCATCAATGGCGACGCTTCGACGCCTGGCCGCCAAAGCAAACCTCGCCGCGCACGCTCTACTTCCACGCGAAAGGCGCGCTAAGCTTCGACGCGCCCGACGACGCGAAGAATGCCTTCGACGAGTTCATCAGCGATCCCGCCAAGCCCGTGCCCTACACGCTCGAACACACCGCCGGTTATCCGCGCGGTTACCCGACGCACGACCAACGCTTCGCCGCGTCACGTCCCGACGTGCTCGTGTATGAAACCGAACCGCTGGAAGAAGACCTCACCTTCGCCGGCCCGCTCACGGCCACGCTCCACGTCTCCACCACCGGCACCGATGCCGACTGGGTGATCAAGCTCATCGACGTTTACGCCGGCGACTTCCCGGACCCGAAGCCGAACCCCGCCTACGTCGCGATGGGCGGCTACCAGCAGCTCGTGCGCGGCGATGTCTTCCGCGGCAAGTTCCGCCACAGCTTCGAGAAGCCGGAGCCGTTCAAGCCCAGCGAAGTCGCGAAGATCGAGTTCGAGATTCCCGACATCTGCCACACCTTCCGTCGCGGCCATCGCGTGATGATCCAAGTGCAGAGCACCTGGTTCCCGCTCGTGGACCGCAACCCGCAAACCTTCGTGAACATCCCCACCGCGAAGGCTGAGGATTTCCAGAAAGCCACCCACCGCCTCCATCGCGGCGGCAAAGCCGCATCGTCGCTGACGGTGCGTGTGTTACCTGCGACAGCGCATTGAGAACGCCGTCCGTAGCCCCCGACGTGAGGAGGGGTGGGTTGCGAAACTGGTCGCGGAGCGACCGCCTGATGGTAGCCGTGGACTTTAGTCCACGGATCGTCCGGCCCAGCGTCCCGCGTCGCGGAGCGACGCTTGAACTTCTTCGCGCCGAATCCGCCTACGGTTCATTCGTCGCTCTGCGACTCGAAATTCCTTTTCGCACTTTGTCCGTGGGTTGAAACCCACGGCTACCGTCGGTGCCTCGCTCCGCGAGGTGGGATGGGCGCGGAGCGACGCTTGAACCTTGTGCCACGCTCCCTCACCCCACCGCTTCGCCA
>JBDHQG010000629.1:0-3088 GCA_039806925.1 Limisphaerales bacterium | reverse complement strand
CTACTGACAATTGCATAATATAGTGAGTTTAGAAGCGCAGATCGGCTTGTTTCCAAAAGGCGGCCACGAGGGTGGCCTTGCGATGTTGGGCCTGGCGCAGTCCCTGACGAGCCAGCCAGTGCAGTTCCTCTTCCGTCCGCACACAACCGTTGGCCACGGTGTTGGGTTTCCACCATCCCCAGAGATATTCCACCGGATTGAGTTCCGGGGCGTAAGCGGGCAGTTCCTCCACCAGGAACCGGCCACCCTGCCTTTGGAGCCAAGCGCGCACCGCTTGGGAGCGATGCACTCCCAGTGCGATCCCACACCAGCAGGATTTTACCCGGTATCTGCCGCTTGAGATGCCCCAGGAAGTGGGTCAGTTGCGGGGCTTTGATGGAACCAGGATAGAGCCGGAAGTAGAAGCCGCGCCGAGTCACGCCCGCCGCCGCCGAAAGCTTCTTCCACCCGCCGGGATGGCGCAGGATGGGGGTTGGTCCGCGCGGAGCCCAGGTGCGCACCACCTACGGACGTTGGCTCAGCCCGCTTTCGTCGAGGAAGACGATGACGCGCCTGTGCCGGCGGGCTTTTTTTTAATGGAAGGCCAGCGGTATTGCTTCCAATTCCGAATGGCTTGTTCGTCCCGTTCCAAGGCGCGCCGGGCGGGCTTCTGGCAGCTCCAGCCCATCTGGCGCAACCAGCGGCTGACTTGCGCGGTGGAATACCGATGCCCGAAGCGTTTGCCAATCAGCGCCACCACCCTTGGCAAGGTCCAGAGGGCGGTGAGATGGCCGAGGGTTTTCTCGGGGCCGCTTTGCAAATCGGCGGCCAGTTGGAGGCGGTCCAGCGGCTGGAGACGCGGTTTGCGACCAGCGCGTCCGGGATGTTTGAGTGCTTTGTTTCCACCGGCTTCCCACGCGGCGTGCCAACGCCCGGCCGATTGGTTGCTCACGCCCAAGCGCCGGGCGACCTCGGCTTTGGAGCGCCCACGCTCGAAGAGTTTGACCGCCTGCATCCGCCGGCGTTCCAGCCCGGCGAAGTCTCATTTCACACCTTTCGCATTACCCATGCTGCATTCGACGCGGACCGGGTAATTACATTAACTATATTATGCAATTGTCAGTAGAACCACCGGAATGCGCGGCGGGAAGACGAAGCTGGATTCAATAGCACCGACATCGATCTGAGGTCCACGGACGCGATCATTCTTTTGCAGATCCCAGACGTCGGCCGCCTGTTCGCCCGTGACACCCCAGTTGATGGCGGGAGAGGAATACGCCAAAGAAAAGTCGCCGGCATTGGGAAAGCGGAACGCCGCCGCCGTACCCGCGAGCGACGTTTCCGATGAAATCGCAGCGGTACAAAGTCACGTCCGGCTCGATCAAATCCAGCAGCTCCTGATCATCCGTTCGCTGCACCAGCAGCCCGCCACCGAACAATCGACGATCCAGTGGAATCACGGTCAGCGGTCCAATCTCCGCAATCGGATCCTCCACTTCTCGAGGCGACACCATTCCGTCCAGATCGAGCGACGGCACAATCGTCGGATCGACATCCGCGCAACCACCCGCCACAACAATCCTGTCCAGCACCACATCCGTCGCGTTCGTCACCAGCACGACGTTGTAACTGTTGTCGAGCAAGCCCGGATCCATCCAGATCGGGCTCCACGAGGAGAAAACTGTTCAACCGGTGATCGACAATCCGCTTCTGCCGCTGACCGATGTCACCGCTCAAAACCGTCTTCGATTCAACGCGATTCGAATCACCGACCCGACCGGAGTAACCACCGGCCATCGTCGTATGACTCGGTACGACAAAGGCCGCGTAGCGATTGGTTCCGTCGGTCGGAAAGTAAGTGCCTACGGCGATCCGGATCTCGACACGGTTGGAAGGAGTGGGATGGATGGCAGCAAGAGCATCGCGCAACTCGCGGTATGCATCCGGCCATGAGCGCCCCGTTTGCGACGAAGGCGCCGGAGCGTTCTGGTTCACATAAACCACCTCATCGCCCGACGCCACTACTGCCTGCAAGACAAGCCCTAGCAAAAGGCGATGGATCACCCATCGCCGCCCAATCCATTTCCACATGCCTCCTCAATCGGCAGGAAGTGTAATGATTTTAGGCACGGATTGGTCGAAGAACTAGACACCTCGAAGTAACTGCCCTGTCGACGACTGCCGCCGGGATAACCGACGCATCGACTTCCGGGCGAAACCATCTTGGTGCAAACTTTAATGTCGACCAAGCGGTTTGGGAGTAGTGATAAGAAAGTGTCGAGATAATGAGGAAGCTGGAGCCAGCTGTCGGGATTGAACCGACGACCGACGGTTTACAAAACCGTTGCTCTACCGCTGAGCTAAGCTGGCGTCACTCTGCTGTCATCGTCATCGGCCGGGCATGGCTCCCGGCCAATTGCGTCACAGCGAGGCTCTGACAGTGGGTATTTCTCCGGCGGCAAGCCGGGTTGGCAAGTTATTTGTTCGCGCAGTCCGCTTGAGCCATGTGGCCTTGCGTCTGGTTACAGCCGGTGCGCGGCGATGGCGGCGGGCGAAAAGTCGTCCGCGTGATACGAGCTGCGAACCATCGGGCCGCTGGCGACGTGGATGAAGCCCATTTCCCGGGCGCGTGCGCCGTATTCCTCGAACTTCGCCGGCGGGACGTAGGCCGCGACGGGCAGGTGTTTCAACGTGGGTTGAAGATACTGGCCCAAGGTAAGGATGTCGCATCGGGCCTCGCGCAGGTCCGCGATCGCGGTCAGCAATTCCTCCTCGGTTTCGCCGAGGCCGAGCATGATGCCGCTCTTGGTATAGATCTCGTCGCCGCGCTTGTCTTTCACCTTGCGCAGCACGCTCAACGAACGGTCATAAGTGGCGCGGGAGCGGACTTCGGGCGTGAGACGGCGGACGGTTTCCAAGTTGTGATTGTAGACGTGCGGATTCGCGGAGAGGACGGCGTCGATGGCGAAATCTTTGTCGAGGAAGTCGGGCACGAGTACTTCGATGACGATGCCGGGATTCGCGGCGCGCACGGCTTCAATGGTCTGACGGAAATGTTCCGCGCCGCCGTCGGCGATGTCATCGCGCGCGACGGCGGTGATGACGACGT
>JBDHQG010000628.1:0-3091 GCA_039806925.1 Limisphaerales bacterium | reverse complement strand
GGCCTCCAGCGACACATTGTCCAGGTAAGTATGCGTGGTGCCGGGGCCGAACTTCAAAGTGTAGCTGCCCGCCGCCAGGGCTGGCAGATCAAGTGTGAGTTCCCGCCACGGCGGGGATGGCGTGAGATAGGAATAACTGTAGGCGGTGGAAATGACCGTCGCCAGGGTGCCATCCCGGATTTCAACCCCGTAGCTTCCGTTCCCACCCGTGATCAGCGAATTGTCGTACCACTTCAAGATGTAATCACCGGGTGTCGCCACCGTGAATGAAGTGACAATCTCCCCCACGCCAATATCCACAAATTGATCTCCATCGAATGGATCTGGATACTGGAAACTGCCCTGCATGACGCCCGGGCCATGCACCAGGCCACCGACAAATGAACCATAACCCGTCCAACCGGCCGGCCGGACAGAACTCAAGCCGGGGACAGTGACGGGTGATTCAAAGCTCCCGTCGGGGATCAAATTGGCGCGAACGCCGCCACTTGTGATTAACAAGAAACCGGCGGCAACGATTGGGAGAGTAGTGTTTCGTTTCATAAGTTTTGGGTCCATGCGCTCCATCCAAGTGAAGCCCTTCCCTGATAGATGCGGAATTTCGCGACGGGAACAATCAGGAGAGCTGAAAATAATTTCACAAAGCACGGAGGAGCCGCCTGCCAGCAAAGCGACACGCATCCAACCCAGGCAGCAAAGAATTTATTGTCACCTGAAAAGAGCCGGAACTGTCTCTAAGCCGGAACGATGCAGTAGAAGGTAGGACAGGCATCCTGCCTGTCCCGCCCTGCAAGGCGGTGGGCACTGGAAAATGAACGTTCGTTTGGCCAAACCCTTTGGTGTTCGCGTTGGTGAACTCGTGGACAGGCTGGAAGCGCTGTCCTACCGGCACGGCAGACCTCAGTTCGCGATTTCCTACTGCATCGTTCCGGCCAAGCCGGATTGATGCAGCAGAAACAGGTCAGGCATTCCGCGTCTGGCCAGCAAAACAGTGGGCAATGGGAAAAAGATTGATGAGTCAGACCGTGTGGTGCGCGCGGTGGGGAACTTCGGGACAGGCCGGCAGGCAGGCCCTGCCGGCGCGCCAGGCTTCAGTTCACGTTGTCTGGCCGCATCGTTCCGGCTTAGCAACGTCAATCGTTGCGGCTAGGCTGCGAGGAATGAAGACAACGTTACCGGTCGTTCTGGCCTGCCTGTTCGCCGCCAAAGCCTGGGCGCAGGTGCCCGCCGCGCCGACGAACACCATCGCGCCGACCGTGACCGCTCGGATGGGCGACGTGGGCGGAACATTTTTCGGGCAGGCTCCCGATCCGGAGAAGACGCGCCGCCACTATATCGCCGCCGAGCCGCAGCTGTGGGATTTCACGCCGGAGGGCCGCGACCCCATCTGCGGCAAACCGCTGCCCCCGCCCGTCACGCAGCAGCGCAACGCCGGCAAGATTCGTTACATCGAGTACACCGACGAAACCTTCACCGTGCGCGTGCTCGCCCCACCGCGGCTCGGCATTCTCGGGCCGGTGTTGCGCGGCGTGGTCGGCGAGAACCTCGCCATCACCTTTCTCAACCGCACGGCGCAACCGCTCTCGATGCACCCGCACGGCGTGAAGTACGACAAGGACAGCGAAGGCTCCTATTACGAACCGAAGCCCGGTCTTGGCGCCGCCGTCGGCCCCGGCGCGAAGTTCACCTACGTCTGGCAGCTGGATGAAGCATCCGGCCCGCAGCCTGACGAGCCGAGCTCCAAGGCATGGCTCTATCACAGCCATGTGAACGGCGACGAGGAATCGAACATGGGGCTCATCGGAGCCATTGTCGTCACGGATCAAAAACGCGCCCGGCCGGACGGAACGCCGGCCGATGTGGATCGCGAGATGGTTTCCCTGTTCATGATCTTTGATGAGAGCGGCCTTGGCGCGGCGGAGCGCGAGGCCGCCGAATACGCCAGCCTGCCCGGAAACAAGGGAGTGCCGCCGAAACCCTGGGCGCAGGTGCAGGAGATCCTGGAACAAGGCGAACGCGCCGCCATCAACGGTTACATCTTCGGAAACCTGCCCGGCCTCGACATGATCGAAGGCGAACGCGTGCGCTGGTACCTGCTCGGGCTCGGCGGGCAGAATGATTTTCACACCGCCCACTGGCACGGCGTGCGCGTCGTCGAGGAGGGACGTCGCCGCACGGACGTTGTTGAACTGATGCCGGCCTCGATGAAAGTCGCGGACATGCTTGCCGACAATCCCGGCCAGTGGCTGTTTCACTGCCATGTGGCCGACCACATGATGGAAGGGATGTTCGCCCGTTTCACGGTTCACCCGAAGGACGCTCCGGCCACCCGCCCTGCCCTTGCGAATCCGTTCCTCGGAATGCGGCAGGCGCAGTCATCCCTCCAGCTGAAACAGGCCACGCTGTCACCCGGGCCCGGCGGACGAATCACGATCAGTGGAGCCGTCACCGTCTTTCAGGCGTTCTCGGTGTTCACCCAACCGATCCTCGTGCAAATCGGCGACAAGACCGTGACCTTCAAAACCGACCGGCGCGGCGCGGCGCAGGCCGGCGGCGCGATCGCGCTCGCGACGAACGCGAGCCAGTTCGGAGTCGTCTATGGAGGCCTGATGGAGTTCGAGCTTCAGCTGGCGGGCGACGAGTGGTCCGGCGAATTGCAAAAGCTCGGCGCCAAAGCCACCGGAGCGGAAGTGACCACCCCGCTCTCAATGGAGATCGGAAAGGCGAAGCACAAAGCATCCGCGACCCTGCGCGTGGAACGAAACTGAGCCGGAACCATTCAAAATTCGTAGCCGCCGAGGTGACGCGAGGTGGAGAAGCCATAAACCGCCTGACAGGCGGTTCCAGCCGGGTGATTTCCCGGTTGGAACTCCGGGCGCAAGGCTGTTTTCACGGCCTTTTTTCCAGCACCTGTTTCTTGAAGGCATCCGTCAGCGGCGCTTGTTGTATCCATCGGAGCGCGGCCGTCCCCTCTTGCTCCAGCCATTGGCGGGCGACTCGTTCCATCTGGTTGTTGCGTCTTGTTTCGTCGGCAATGCCCCGTGCCCATGCCGCGGCGAGTTCAGCATTTTGAGTCGAGACGGCATCCACG
>JBDHQG010000627.1:0-3092 GCA_039806925.1 Limisphaerales bacterium | reverse complement strand
TTTATGTTCATATTCGATGTGCATCTGGATCTCTCGATGAACGCGCTGGAATGGAATCGCGATCTCACGCGGCCCATCCGCGAGATTCGCGACCGCGAGGCGGGAATGACGGACCGGCCGGATCGCGGTCGCGGCACGGTGTGTTTGCCGGAGCTGCGTCGCGGGAACATCGGGCTCGTGGTGGCGACGCAGATTGCGCGTTACTCGAAGCCGACGCATCCGTTGCAGGGCTGGAATTCGCCGCGCCAGGCATGGGCGATGACGCAAGGCCAGCTCGCGTGGTATCGCTCGATGGAGGAAGCGGGCGAGATGGTGCAGATCCGTGACGTGGCCGGACTGGAAAAGCATTTGGATTTGTGGATCGGGAGCGGAGCCGCCACGCCGAACGACAAGAAACCGATCGGCTACATCCTGAGTCTCGAAGGCGCGGATTCCATCGTAACGCTGGCTCACTTGGAGCGGAGTTATGAGCAAGGCTTGCGCGCGATGGGGCCGGCGCATTACGGGCCGGGCACGTATGCGTTCGGCACGGATTCGGAGGGAACGATCGGGACGAAAGGCCGCGAGCTGTTGAAGGAGATGGACCGGCTGGGGATCATTCTCGACGCGACGCACCTGTGCGACCAGAGCTTCCGCGAGGCGATGGATTGTTTCACGGGACCGGTCTGGGCGAGCCACTCGAACTGCCGCGTGCTCACGCCGCACAACCGCCAGTTCACCGACGAGCAGATCAAGGAACTCATCGGACGCGGCGCGGTCATCGGTGCGCCGCTGGATGCGTGGATGATGATCCCGAACTGGATTCGCGCGCAGACCACGCCCGAAGCCGCCGGTTTGAAACTCTCGAAACTGGTCGAGCACGTGGACCACATCTGCCAGCTCGCCGGGAACGCCCGGCATTGCGGCATCGGGACGGATCTGGACGGCGGGTTCGGCCGTGAGCAAAGCCCGATGGATCTCGATACGATTGCCGACCTCCAAAAACTGCCGGGCCTGTTCAAGGATCGGGGCTACAAGGCGGCTGATGTTGAGGGGATTATGCACGGGAACTTTCTACGGTTCGTGCGTGGGGCGTGGGCGTGAAGTGCGGGCTGATTCATTAAGGCGGCCTGACAGAGGCTGGGAATGGTCGAAAAGGGAGCCTCTTGAAGACGTGCTGCGCATAGCCCGGACCGCGACCGGTCCCCGGTCGCAGCGGGTGAAGCGCACCAGCATCGCGGAAGTCTATACGGATCATCGTCCGTGCGACGCGCTGCGAGCCGGGACGGCTCGCGGTCCGATATGGTGATGGCATTGGGGCAACTGACCCTCAAGATGCCCCATCGAAAATTCGGGCCGAAGAATTCTTTGGCAAGCCCCTCTTCCTATGCAATGATTCACCCGATACTTAATCAACTTGAACGAGCCATGAAGCTTTTTGACGTACCCTCGTGTGTTGCATCGATTCCACGTTTTGTTCTTCTGTGCATCCTGCTGTTCTCCACGACACGCACCCATGCCCAGAACGTCATCTTCTCAGACAGCTTTGAGAACGGACTGAATGGTTGGCTGACCGGGGACAACGATATTGATGGGACACCGTGTTATTGGGGGATCGTAAACGCCACGTTCGGCGGCGAAGGCGCGCGAACGGGAAACTTCAAAGCCTATTGCGCGGCCACGGGGTACGTTGGTTCGACGACATCCCCGAATCACCAACCATACATGGCTGCCTATCTCCTGCGGGAAGTTGACCTTACAGGTTACACGAATGCGACCTTGAGCTTCTGGTATCGGCTTCCGTCGATTGAGACAGGCTATGACTCTGCTCAAGTAATCATGGATGATGCTATCCTTTGGAAAAAAGACACCGCTCAGGCCGGTTCATGGGCTCAAGTTACACTCGGCCTCGAAGCCTACGTTGGCGGGATTCACAGTCTTAAATTCGTTTTTGTAGCCGACTTATCAAACGAACGCGAGGGTTGGTACATCGACGACGTATTGATCACCGATGCCTACACGCCCGGCCCGCCGCCGGCGAACAACAATTTCGCGGCGGCCCAGGTTCTCCTCGGCGCGATTGGAACGGTCAACGGCGGCAATGGCAGCGCGTCCTTCGAAACGGGAGAACCCACGGGCGGTTTTACCGGGACGAATTCGATTTGGTATCGTTGGACGGCGACCACCAACGGTGAAGTCACCATCGCGACAGCCGGCAGCGCCTTCGACACGGTCTTGTGTGTTTACACTGGAAACAGCCTCGCCAACCTCACGCCGGTGCAATGCGACGACAACGGCGGAAGCAACAACACCAGCCGCGTGGTCTTCAACGCGACGCAGAGCACGATCTATCGCATTCAGGTCCGCGGCGCGAACAACGCCCGAGGTGGCGTCACTTTGAGTTGGAGTCAACCGTCCGGCGTCGGGTTCGATCTTCTCCCCGATGTCGGATTGTGGGCCGACCAGTCGGCGGGTTACCTCTACGATTGGTACATCGATCGCAGCGAGCCCACTAAACCAGGGCGAACGTTATTGCGCGCTTCAACTGCCTCCATCAATTCCGGGGCGGGACCACTCGAATTGATCGGATCGTCGACAACGCCTGGAGTTTACCAGCGAATCTACACCTCTGATGGAAGTTACCGCGACTACTACGCTGGCACCTTTACTTTCCACACCAATCACGGCCACCTGCACTTCGACAACTGGCTGCATTTCCGCCTGCGCGACGTCCTGCCCGGCAATGGCGTTGGCAGCATCGTGGTGCAGGGCAACAAGACGAGCTTTGCGATCATCGACCTGGAGATTTACGACTCGTCATTGCCCGGCCATCCATCCGAGGCCTACTACGAGGGCGGCCTTGTCCAAGGCATGTCCGTGGGCTGGGCGGATGTCTATGGCGCGACGTTGCTGGATCAGTGGATTGACATCACGGGCGTGGCGCCGGCGCGCTACTGGCTGGAGGCCGAGGTGGACCCGGACAACCGCGTGATCGAATCGAACGAGACCAACAACCTCGCCTCCTTCGAGCACCGGATCACGGCGAATCTGGTCAACGGCAGCCTGATCGTCAACGGCACGAACGCCGGCGACCGGATCATTGTGCGGCGGGA
>JBDHQG010000043.1:0-13593 GCA_039806925.1 Limisphaerales bacterium | reverse complement strand
GCCTGGAACGCCACCACGTCGCGCACGTCATTGGTGCGATAACGCAACGTCACTGGCACCTCCACCGGCCGCCCCGGAAACCCCCGCACCACGCCCGCCACCAGGCGCGGCACGGCGTGGGACGTCTCGGCAAGCGCGAGCAACGAAATTAAACTGGCCAGCGATAATCTGGTTACAAGAGGTTCCATAAAATTCGGCAGGGACGCGTTCCACGGCGCCCGGCACACATGCCGCTTGAAACTCCCCACGGCTGCTGCCACTCTCGCCCCGTGAAAACCGTGTCAAAACACCAGGCCGCCGCCACGTTTGAATCGCTTGGCAGCCTCGTCCACGCGGGCGAAACAGTGCTCGTCGTCAATGGAGGCAAGCCGTGGCTCAAGATGGTGCCCGTCAAGGCGTCCAACGGAGGCAAGAGCGCCGCCGCTTTCAAGGCACGGCTCGACCGCATCTCCCGCAAGCCCATTGCCGGCGTCAGTGAAGTGCTCCAGCACACCCGCCGGTGAGCACCTACTTCGACACCTCCTACCTGGTCGCGCTCTACGTCCCGAACGACCACACCGCCGCCGCCCTCCGGCACCGTTCCCGTTATTCCGGCGGGCCGATTCATTTTACGCCACTCCACCGGCTGGAACTCCGCACCGTCGTCCGCCAATGCGCCCGCGCCCGGCTCATCACCGAAGCCGAGGCCCGCCGCATCCTGCGCTCCATCGAGGAAGACTTGGACGACGGAACACTGGTTCACCAGCCGTTGGACTGGACAGCATCCCTGCGCCACGCCGAAACCATTGCCAGCCGGCGCGCCTTCAAAATGCCCTGCCGCTCGCTCGATTTGTGGCATGTGGCCGCCGCCCTTGAACTGGGCGTGAACGATTTCGTCACGTTCGACCAAGACCAGCTTGCCCTCGCGAAAGCCGAAGGCATCCACGCCGTCCAGCCGGAGTAAGGGCTGCACCCCGAGGCGTTCCACCGAAATATCTCTGTCGTTCGCGTTCATCGCTTCAACGTAGCCACCGAGGTGACGAGGTGGAGGCTCCGGATGTCCGAAGACTCCGCCTCCTCTCGTCAACGGCTACACGGAGGATGGACCTGCGTCTCAGCTCGTTCGCCTCATCTCGGCAATTCGCGTTCTTCGTTTCAGAAACAAGTGTGGAAGCCATCTTCATCAGGTGCATTGCTTAAGGCGCATTCACTGTGAATGATGCTGATGCTTGAACGGTACCAATACCTTTCGGCACCACGATGTTTGTGAATGTGGCTACTCCCCCAGTTAGAATCACCGGCGGTTCCGCCCCCGCCGGTTTGTTGATAATGCCCGTGCTCGTTGTAACACGCAAAGTTACAGGCGATCCATCGGGGACATTCACACTCTGCACCGTGATACTGATTGGGCCAGCTTGAGTGAATATCACATCCGGAGCCAACGTGCTGCCGCCGGGTGGTTGAACCACATTCTGGCCCGCGACACTGGTGACGAGAAGCGCAGCGTTCGTTTCGAAGGTTTGGGTTGGGACAGGGACGCTGGAGACGGCAGTTGGTGAACTTCTATCGACACCATTCCGATAAAAAGCCTCCACTCGAATGCGCCCTACACCTGGCCCGCCGTTGGCGTACAAGTTTCCATTAAGTGTGACTCGGTCGCCAACCAGTCGAATGGCACCGCCGGAACCTTGCCCCGACCCGCTTCCGCCATCCGCTCGAATCACACCGTTTACCGTGATGTCACGAGAGGAGGAAATGAGAATGGCACCACCACCACCGCCCCCGCCATTTCCGTTTCCGGTGTCGCTCGATCCGGAACCTCCACCACCTGAACCGCCAATCAGTGGTTGCAGGTAGGTATTAATGTAAGAACTCTCCCCCGACTGACCATTGCCTTGAGTGCTTGGCCCTCCGACTCCGGCCGCACCTCCTCCCGGTCCCTGACCGGGAGTTCCGCTGTAAGAACCCGACTCGTTAAAGCGCCTGCCTCCGAGTCCGCCATCAAATCCTCCGGGACCACCACGAGCCTCGGTGCCTGGAAGGTAGTTGCCGCTGGCATTCTGCCCGCTCAACTCAATCGTCCCGTCGATGACAACATTGCTGGAGGCCAGCCATTTCACCGGAGAGTTGACGGCATTCTTGATAAACTCAACCCTCCGGTTTCCCGGAACGGTGATCGATGTGAAATTCCATAGTCCATTGGATCTACCGCGCATGTCGAAATACACGCTGCTCACGAAACTCCAACTTCCGCCATCCCAAAGCCAAGTGGCGTCCGGATTTCTAGCGCCGTCCCATCCCCCGAACAAAACGACACGTTGTCTGAGTTGATCATACCCGAGCGCACCAGCCCAAAGCGCCGGAGGCTTGACCGCAGGGATTCTTTGAAACCAATTACTTCCGTTCCACACCCAGGTATCATTTAGTCCAGACTCTCCGGCTCCGCCGAAAAGCAAGGTTTCGTTTCTGCTGGAATCATAAGCCATCTGATGAGAAGAACGAACAGGAGGGCTGACCTGCGGGAATTTTTGTGCCCAATTCGTTCCGTTCCATACCCAAGTGTCAGATAGGTTCGTGGTGCCGTTGTATCCGGCGAATAGAATGACCTCACCCTTCGCCGAATCATAAACCATATCAAAGGCATATCGCGCTGATGGTGCATTGGAGGGAGCGGCGTTATTCCAATTGGTTCCGTTCCAAATCCAAGTGTCCCCCAAAACGGCATTGTTGTACCCGCCAAACAACACCACGTTTTGCCGGGCCGAGTCGTAAACCATGCGGGTATGGTAACGCGACGGTGGAGTTTGAGGCGTTGACCTTCGAATCCAGTTTGTGCCATTCCAAACAAAAGTTTCCTGCCTTGGGCCGTACTGCTCTCCGCCAAACACCACCACTTCGCCGCGAGCTGCATCAAAAGTCATTGCGGGCGCATACCGACCGTCGACCATGTCCGCCCGACGTACCCAGTTCCCATCGGCGGCCAGTGCCCATGTATCTTGCGAATTCCGGCCGGCCTCCTGGCTCCCTCCACCAAACATGATCAATTCCTGTCTTGCTCCATCGTACGTCAGAGCGTGCCAGTTCCTCTTTCCAGGACTTGGGATGGCCTTGAACAGCAACGGCCCATCGGCACCGGTGGACCCGCTATCGTAAGGCAGATCTTGTTGAGCCTGGCCTGACAGCGTGAACGCCAGCAGCGTCAGCGGCAGGAACCGAAGCGGTGAAAGGCATCGTGGTTTCATAATGAAGTCATGTTTGGAGTTCAACTGGATCATGGTGGCGGTGCGTTGGAATAAGTAACGGAAGGCGAGAACAGCGACCAAACCGTGTTCGTAGGCGACTGCTCCGGCAAAGCGTTCAGATAACTCACGGGAAGCGAACCCACAAACCAAGTCGCATTCGTGGGCGGCAATTCCGGCAGAGCATTTAGGAAGCTGGCTGGCAGTGAACTCGCAAACCACACTGCGTTCGTCGGGGGCACTTCTTGGAGCGCGTTCAAGAGACTCACGGGCGACGAACTTGCGAACCAGACCGCGTTAGTAGGCGGCGCTTCAGACAAGGCGTTCAGGAAGGAAATGGTGCTGGCGACGTTCAGCACGATTCTCGGTCCACTGCTGCGGTCGAGTGGGTTCGTGCCGTTGGTGATCTCGGAGTTGTCATCCCAACCGTCGCCGTCGCTGTCCACGTTGAAGGGATTCGTGCCGCGAGCCTGCTCTTGCAAGTTCATCAAGCCGTCGAAGTCCGGGTCTTCTGCGCCATCCATGATTCCGCTTCCATCCGTATCCTTCACGCGAGGATCGTAGCCGTAGAGCAGTTCCCAACTGGTTTTCAAACCGTCAGCGTCCAAGTCGCGGTCGCCGTCCAAAACGCCATCGTTCAAGGTGGAAGGATTGTTGGGGTCAAGGCCAAGGGCGATTTCAACATCGTCTGGTATGCCATCACGATCCGTGTCCTTGCCTCCTAAAATCGAGAAGCGCCATACGAACGCTCTGGCCATGACATTGCCCGCCATATCGGCGACGGGTGGACTGATCGTGGCCTCGTAATTCCCCGCCGGCAGGTTCGTGGCGAAATTTAGGAAAGCTCCATTGAATTCACTTCGATACGAAAGCGACCCGCTGCTGATGACCGCATCATCGGCATCACCGATGACCCCATTCGTTCCCGCCCAGACCAGCGTGAATGTGTTCCCGTTCAGCGTGGCCTCGTTGATCGGCTCAGTAAAATATCCGGCCACGGTATCCGTCGCTCCCACGATGCCGCCAACTGAAGGGGACGTGCGCTTCACGTGCGGCGGCGTGTGGTCGGTGACGAGTTGGACGGTGATGACCGCCGAGGTCGCGACGTTGCCGCCAGTATCCGTTGCCCTTACCTGAAGCGTGGCAGTGTTGATTCCAGCACTGAGCAGCGGTGCGCGTGTCGAAAGGTTCCACGGAAAGGAAACATCGTTCACCACCACCTGCCCATTGAGTAGCAACTCCACGTTGCGCGCTTGCACGTCGTCTGAGACTTGCGCACCGACGGTGATCAGGCTGCCTTCTTCCACTTGGACACCGGGCGCGTTGGTATCGACATCCACGGGCGGAACCACGGTGAGCGTGGGTGCGACGCCTTGGTTGTCGAACGAGCGGTAGTTGACCACCTGCAAGCCCGCCGTGCCGTCCGCGACAAAGGCGATGCCGCCGCCGATGGCCACGCTGAACGGTTGCACCGCGAGCGGGTAGCGCGTGAGGAAATTGCCGGTGTTCGCCGGGTCGGAAACACTCACCACGTCGAGGGCCGTCAACGCTTGTCCCTGCGGCCCGCGCACATTGCCCACCGTAATGGCCAGGCCGGAACCGTTCGCGGCGATGGCGTCGCCCTCGATGTTCGGGGCATCCACCCCGCTGATGACCGTGGGGTTGTCCGGGTCCGAGACATTGGCGGTGGCGAAACCGCCGGTGGTGCCATTGCCGGCCGCCACGTAGGCAACACCATTGCCAATGAAGAGTTTTCCCCCACCGGCCGGCATCGTCAGCGCGCCGCGTGCGGTCATGTTCGGCCCGTTGAGGTCAATCACGCGCAGGCGAAGACCGGAATCTATGCTGTAGAGGAAGGAGCCTTCGCGAGACAGACCGGTGATGGTGCCGCCGTTGAGAGTCAACGTTTCCAGCAACTCGCCGGTGAGCAGATCGTAGGCGCGAATAGACGCTCCGAACGCGGCGTAAGCCACGCCATTGGCCACTTCCACCTGATTCACCGTGCCGAGGATGGTTTGCAGGAGCGCGGGCTGCATGAGGTCGGCCACGTTGACTAAGTAGAGCCCGCCCGCGTTGGCGGCGACGGCGGCGATGCGGAGAGTGGAATCCACCGCCACGTCCGTGGCATCGCCGGGCAGGTCGATCTGGCCGAGGAGAATGGGCCTCTGGAATTGCGAGGCGTTGACGATGCCCAACCCGCGCGAACCGAGCGCGAGGTAAGCGGTCTGTTGCTGGCTGTCGAGGATGGAGCCTTCGAGCACGACTTCCTTGGCCTCGCCGGGCAACGGCAGGCTGGCGATGACGCCCGTAGGGAATGCGCGACCGCCAAGTGGATCAAGTCCATGTTGAAGTTCGGCGAAGTCGGAAATGCCATCGCCATCAGAATCTGATTGGGAAGGTAATGTTCCGAGAATGAACTCCGAATGGTTCAGAAGCCCATCGCCATCGGAGTCAACGCCAAACAAGGGACCGATCCGAATATTCCCGACTGAAGCGCTGCCGCCGCTCTGGGGAGTGACAAAGTCGATGTAACCTGTCCATTGCGTTCTCGGTTGCAGAACGTACAGGCGATACCGTGTATCGGCTGCCAAAAAGATAGACTGTTCAAGCGCAACTCCGCCTTGAGAATAGCCCCGAACCTCAATCTCATCTCGGTCCAGATTGAGCACTGCGAAGAAATGCGGTTCGTCTTGAGCAATTAACTCCAGGTCAACGAAGCTCGCAGCTGCATGCAGAAAGCCACCTCTTCGTTGTAGTGGATTGGTGGATGGGATCGGCCCGACGATCTGACCTCCAGGTTTTCCAGGGACATTATCAACCAATGGTGTGTTTCTCTCCAGAACATTATCCAAGAGATTGGCTTCCTTGTTGTGACGTGGTTGACAGCAGGTGTCCCCGAAATTGCGGAGATTTGCTACTGCGTCACTCCACTGTTGCTTTGTCACCTGCATCCAAAAATTTGGGGTTCTAGTCCACGGCGATCCATATTGGTAGCCTACGCTGGCAATCACAGTTTGGGCTTCGGGTGGCAGTTCGGCGAATTTAACGCGGGAATCTGCATTATATCGCCTCTCAAGTTCTGATAGAAAAGGCCCCTTAACTGCTTTGTCCAAAGCCTCCGCTTCTGGTTTTGAAAGTATCAGCGGATTCATCGCTAGAAACTCAACTGCCTTCTCTTTTATCAAACCAGCGTATGGTGCGAGCTTCTCTTTAAGGGAGTCGGGGATATTGAGGGCACGAATCTCTTCGAGGCCTCGCTGACCGAGGTCAATGCCGGTGGCAACGGTTACCCCGCTCTTACTTCCGTTGGGAAGTGGGACATAGGCATTCAATTGCTGACCGCCTTCCAAATCACTGATGAAATCGAAATCTACCTGTTTCTCTTTCACTTCTTCTTCATCATCGGGAATTCCATTTCCATCATCATCAGTGTCACCTTCATCGGGTATGCCGTCGTTATCGTCGTCGGGATCGGTCATATTCGGAATTCCATCCTGATCGGTGTCCTCTTCGGCGTCCGGAGTTCCGTTCCCATCTTTGTCGACGTCCTCCGCGTCCGGAATCCCATCATTATCGTCATCCGTGTCGGTGTCATCAGTGATACCATCACCATCACTGTCCTTTAGCTTATCGGGAGTACCGTTATCGTCGTCGTCATCGTCGGAATCGTCCGGCATGTTGTCGTTGTCATCATCTGTATCCTGATTGTCCGGCATATTGTCGTTGTCAGTGTCCGGCGGCGGGGGCGGCGGGGGCGGCGGAGGTGCTGGAGGGCCGCCAGGAGGGCCGAGATTAGTCCCCGGTGGGGCGAGCCCATGCCAGCCCGGATGGGTGATACCGGTGCCTGGATCGGTGCGCACGAACAGGCCGTCTTCGCTCACCGTGGCCGTGCCTTCGATGACCAGTCGGCCCGTAGTGTGGTCGAAGCTCAGGAAGTTCAGCTTGGTGCCGGGCGGCGCGTTGAAGACGTTCGGGAAGGCCATCGGCGCGGGCGTGCTGAATGTGCTCACGCCGGGGGCTTGCACGGTGATGTCGAAGGTGTGTTGCAAGAGGCCGGGCGGGAGCATGTCGCGCACAAGCTCCGGCGGCACCACGCTGATGCCCACTTGCGCGGTGCTCAAACTCTGACCGTTCATGCCCACCAGGCTTCCGGGCTGCACTTCCACCGTGAGGTATTGCTGTTGATTCGTCGGGAGAGTGTAGGCCGCGTTCGACTGGAGGGTGATGAGCGTGGTGTTGGTGGCGCTGACAGTTTGCAGCACGTTCGACGCGATGCGCGGCAGATACATGGCCAAGGCCCGTTGCGGAACGCCATTGGCATCGCGCACCAGGTTGCCGTTGGCATCCACGATGTTCATCACGCCGTTGGTGATGCCCGGCTCGAACGTGGTGTCCATAACCATTTCCGGGAAGTAGTAGCCGGAGGGAGCGTTCGAGGCGGTGCGGCCGTCTAGCACCACTTTCACATTGCCCACCGGCATGTTCGAGAGGGTGAATATGCCGTTGGTGCCGGTGTAGGCGAAGTTCTGTTCCTGTCCCAGCACATGCACTCGCACGCCCGAGATGGGCAGCCGGTAGTTAAATCCAAATCCCGGAATCACATCGTCGGCGGTGCGCGGGATGAGGTCGGGTCCGGGATCGACAATACGGCTGGAGAGCACGGTGCCGGGAATGCCGACGACGCTCACGGTGCTGAAACTGAAGCGCACGACGCCGCCGAGTGCGCCGTCGCCATCCACGTCGAGCGGCAGGCCGGTGCGGGTGCGGAGCGTGGAGCCATCGACGATCACCTGCACCTGCGAGGCGTTGGGCATCGGTTCGTGGAAGAAGAGCCAGGCGAACGTGCCGTTGTTGGCCGGGGTGATGGTGGCCGCGAGACGGCGTCCAGCGAAGGTGGCGTAGAAGTTGTTCGAGTTAAGCGTGGCGATGTCGATGGGCTTCGGGAATATCGCCTTGGGCCGGACGGTGACGCCGACTTCACTGGAACCGGTGGCGGGTTCGAGCGCGACAGGCCGGGTGTTAACAGGAATCGGAGTGCCAAGGATGGCATCGCGGAGCCTGGCCACGTCATCTTGATTGAGATACCCGTCTTCGTTGACGTCGGCGAAGGGGAGCAGTTGAGTTGAGAGTTGGAGAGTGGATGGTTGAGAGCCACCGAGGTGGTTGAGGAGCTTCTGAAGATCGATGACGGTGATGGTGCCGTCGGCGTCGAGATCGCCGAGTTGTTGTGGCAGCGGCTAGGCGAGGAGGTTGCAAGCGATAAGATAAAACGTCGCACAGTTGAACAGGGGCATCAACCTGATCCCCCGCTCCAACACACACCGCTGGCGTGATGAACTCATGGCGAATTTGGAATGACGGTGAGGTCGATAGCAAAAGCGAAGAGACAAGTCCATTGAAAAAATGACACGGATCACAACAAGGTGGAAATGTAGACAACCAAGGATGCGGTAAAACTCGTTCTCACCAGGTGTCGGGTCAAATACGGGCTGAAGTTATTTCGCGGCCGGCCGATTTAGCGGCATGAACGTCAGAGACCAAAATCGTTATCGGATGCTGACCAGTGTGCGGTCCACGCTGGCCTCGCATGAAACGGACAATACCTGGACCAAAATCCCCGCGCTGGTGACGGCGCTGGAGGAGCTGGACTCGGTGATCGCGCAGATCGGCGAACAGCTCGAGGCGACGGCCACGCCGAGCGGCGCGTCGGCCAGCAAGGCCACGGCGCTGGAGGCGCTGGTGGTGTCGGCGCATGAGATCGCGTCGGCGCTGCACGCGTGCGCCACGGCGGCGGGCAATGACGAGCTGGCGGCGGAGGTGGATTTTTCGTTGTCGGCGCTGTTCAAGGGGCGCGAGACGGACCTGGTGGCGCGCTGCTCGAAGATTCTTTCGCTCGCGACGGAGCAGCTCGACAACCTGGACGATTACAACGTGACGCAGGCGAAGCTGACGGCGCTGGGCAAGAAGATTGAGGCATTCAAAAAGGTGCAGACGCGTCCGCGCCAGGGCGTGGCGAAGAAGGCGGCGGCGAACAAGGCGTTGCCCCGGCTGTTTCTCCAAGCCCGCAACATTCTCACGCGGCGCGTGGATCGGCTCATGGTGCAGTTCAAGGCGTCGGCTCCGGAGTTTTTCGCGGAGTTCGAGACGGCGCGTAAGATCGTGAACCAGCCCGGAACCCTGGGCGCGCGCGCGACCAACGCAACGCCGAGCGCGAAGGCGGCGTAGCGCGGTTCATAGAACCGGTTTGATGAACAGGCGGCAATGATGCCGCCTCACTTCGCCCGGGTTTGGCGGACAGGTGGCGGGTGAACGCGTTGCGACAGGCTGGAAGCTTGTCCTGCCTGGGAGTGGTTTCAAAATCCGCAGCCGCCGTGGTGACGAGGCGGAGTTTGCGGACGGACGGAGCATCTACCTCGTCACCTCGGTGGCTACGTTCAAAACGGAATTTTGAAACCCGTTTCTGGAGTTTGGCGGGAACGCCGGATGCCGTCGGCGTCAGTGTGGGTCAGCGCCCAGGCGCAAGCCGACCTTCAGCGGATGCCCGGCCAGAAATTCCTGCGCGGTCATGCGGCGGCCGCCTTCGCGCTGGAGCTGGGTGACGCGCAATGCCTGTTCGCCGCACGCAATCACGACGCCGTTTTTGTCCGCGTGGAGAATCTCACCGGGCGCGCCCGAACGGTTCGGCTCCACTTCAGCCAGCCAGATTTTCAGCAGACGCGGCGCGCCGTCTGAATTCAGGTGTGTGTATGCGCCCGGCCACGGCGTGAAGCCGCGAATGCGATTCCAGAGAGCGCGCGCCGGTTGCGACCAGTCGATGAGGCCATCCTCCTTGGAAATCTTCCGCGCGTACGTGGCGCCTTCCGCCGGCTGCGGCGTGGGAACGATCTTTCCGGCGGCGTAGTCCGGGATTGTTTCCACCAGCAATTCACCACCGAGCGCGGCGAGCCGGTCGTGCAACGTCTGCGCGTTGTCTTCCGAGATGATCGCCGTCCGCGTCGCGCGGATCATCGGGCCGGTATCCAGGCCGGCATCCATCTTCATGATGGTGACTCCGGTTTCGGATTCGCCGTCGAGGATCGCCCATTGGATCGGCGCGGCGCCGCGATATTTCGGGAGCAGCGAGGTGTGGACGTTCAGGCAGCCGAGGCGCGGGATGTCGAGGAGCGTTTGCGGAAGAATCTGCCCGTAGGCGGCGACGACGATGAGGTCCGGCTGGAGCGCGCAGAGTTGTGCGATGAATTCCTCGTCGCGGGCGCGGCGCGGCTGGAGCACCGGCAAGCCTTCCGCGAGCGCGAGCTCCTTCACCGGCGTGGGCTGGAGCTTCATGTCGCGGCCCTTCGGCTTGTCCGGCTGGGAGACGACGGTGATGACCTGGAATGAGGTCTCGCGACAGAGCGCGCGCAGGCTGGCGCAGGCCAGATCCGCGGTGCCCATGAAGATGATTCGCAGAGGAGGCATCAGGTGAACGCCCGCGTTTCAAGCGGCCGGCTCAGGCGGGCCGATCACCACTTGATGCTCGCGATGATGTCGAGGATTTCGCGAAGGACATTGAGCGGCGACTGGGTGGCGTCGATCGTGTGGACGATCTCCGGCCCGTAGAAATCGAGCACCTGCTTGGTTTCGCGCTCGTAGGTTTCGAGACGTTTCTTGATGACTTCGAGGTTCGCGTCGTCGAGGCGGTTTTCGCGGAGCGCCCGGCGCTGGAGGCGCTCGATCATCTTGCCCTGGTCGGCGCAGTGCAGGAAGAAGACGGCGCGGACATCGAGCGTGTCCTTGAGCATTTCCGCCTGGTGGGCGTTGCGCGGAATGCCGTCGAGCACCAGCGTGTCGTGGATTGGGTTGAACTCGCCGTCGAGCGTGCTCGCCTTGATGTTCTTCGCCCAGAGCTCGATGGTGGGCTCGTCGGGAACGAGCTGGCCCTTGCTGGAGTATTCGATGAAGAGCCGGCCCATGCGATCCTCGATGCGCAGGTTGCGGAAGGCGTCGCCGCAGGCGAAGTGGAAGAGGTTGGGGATGGAGCCAAGGATCTTGCCTTGCGTGCCCTTGCCGGAGCCCGGCGCGCCGAACAACAAGATCGTGCGGTACTGGATCGGCCTGAGTTCGGTCTGGCTCATGGTGCGGAGATGATTGCTGTTTTCAGGAGCCGCGCGGGCGGAGGTGAATTTCCACGATCTCGCCGAACGGCACAATAACGTCGGCTGTCGCGTCACCCTTCTGTACCTGCAAAATGAGTTCGTTGGCCTCCACGCGGGTCAGATGGGTGGTGACATATTCGCCGCGGGCGGACTTCACGTAGATCTCCTTGTCCTTCTCCGCCTCGCCCGGCACGACCTTGAGGAACCCGGAGAACTTGGTCTCGAAGAACCGGCGGTTGAAGGTGGTCTTGCCGCGCTGGTAAACGGTGACTTGCGATTGCGCCGCGGCGGCCTGCTGGGCCGCCTGCTCTTCCACCGTCGGCGCCTTGGAGCCCGGATGCACGTAGGAAAGCTGCGTCACCTCGCCGCCGTGCTCCGCCATCGATTCGGCCCCCAGCTCATCGAGGCTCTTTTGAATGCGCGTCGGCATGCACAGGAAGATGGCCGGCCCGACCACCGGCGCGACGGCGGCGATTCCGGCGACCATCGCGGGGTGGTAGTTGCGGAAAATGCCAATCTCGAACCCGGCGTAGATGTTCGCGGCGTAGGCGAGCAGCACGAGCACCAGGGTCAGCGGCGAGGAAAACAAGGAGCCCATGCCCGCCTTGGGATCGGGACGTTCCATGCGGGGATGTTCCTTGAGCTTGATGACTGGCGCGGCCTGCTTGTCGGCCGCGGATTCGTCCTCCTCCAGGTACGGTTCGACGAATGACTTCGACTTCGGCTGCAATTTCACGAACTCCTTCAGCGCCTCCTGCGTAAAATTGGTCCAGCCGACGCGGGTGGCAAAGCTGCCATCGGCCATCCTCACCACCAGCCCCTGCGCGTTGGGAGAAACGGGCTCGCCTTCGAGGGTTGTCCCATCCGTCAACGCAAACGTCGCCGCCCGCACGGATGGAACCGCACCGACCGACAAAACAACCAGGGCAAAAACAAAAGCAAACCGGCGAATCATGCGCGTTGGATAGCAAAGGGTGTAAGCCAAAGGAAGGAAATTTCCTGCGAAAGCGATCAATCCCGTTCGCGCGCGCAAAAGCGTCCTCACGACCGCACGAGGCCAAGCTCGTCCGCCAGTTCCTCGATGGAAAAGTTCGGTCGCCGCGCCAGCAACGCATCCGCCGCCGCGCCATGCTGCCAGACGCCGAAACGCGCCGTCAGCACCACGTCCCCCCGCAACGCCGGCTGCGCCAGCAACCCGCCGAGATAGCCCGCCAGCAAATCGCCGGCGCCGCCCTGAGCCAGGTACGGATTCCCGGAGTTGTTCACGTAAAGCTCCTCGCGCCCGCGGCCCACGATGCTTTGATGGCCTTTCAGGACCACGACGGCGTTCCCAAAACGCCGCGAGAGCTCGCGGACCGTCGCCATCCGATCCCGCTGCACCTCGGCCGCGGTCGTTCGCAACAGGCGGGCGGCTTCGCCCGGATGCGGCGTCATTACACGAATCGTCTCTGGCGGAACAGGCCCTTCCGGCAGCCAGTCAAGCGCGCTGGCATCGGCCACGACCGGCAGCGGCGAATCCTGCCAGAGCCGGCGAATGGCGCGCCGGAATCGATCCGACAATTCCGGAAACGCCAGGCCCGGCCCCACGACGACCGCGCTGCACGACTCCGGGAGCACAACCTCCTCGGGCCCGGCATACACCATCGCGGACTGCAATTGCGCGGCGATGGGCAGCCGCACCGCCTCGTGGGCGATGACGGTGACAAGTCCAGGCTGCGCCCGCTGGGCTCCGCGCGCCGCCAGCACCGCCGCCCCGTGATAGCCCGGACTGCCCGCAACGACGGCGACGTGGCCAAACGCTCCCTTGTGCCCCGTGACGGGACGCCCCGGCGGGAATCCGGCGAAATCACTTGGAAGCGTCAGGTTGACATCCGTGGTGAAGGGATACGGCAACAGACCGATGTCGCCCGCCACCTCGAGTTTGCCGACAAAGCCGGCGGCGCTTGTCTTGAGCAATCCCTGTTTCACCGCGCCAAACGTCACCGTGCGCTCCGCGCGAATCGCCACGTCGAGCGGCAATCCCGTGTCTGAATTCAACCCGCTGGGGACATCCACCGCGAGCACCGGCACCCCGGAGGCGTTGATGCGCTCAAGGAGCCGCGGCCACGCGCCGGAAAGCGGACGGTTCAGCCCGATGCCGAACAAGCCATCGACAATCAGCGCGGGCCGGCGCGAAAGCTGGAACTCCAGCTGGCGGAGACATTCCTCGGGATCGATCACGCGCAGCAGCTCTCCACGGC
>JBDHQG010000042.1:0-13605 GCA_039806925.1 Limisphaerales bacterium | reverse complement strand
CGGACTTTCCGGCCCCGACACTCCGCCAAGCGTCCGGCATTTCTGGCCATCGAGCCCAACCCGCCTATGCCAACTGTCCTGGGTTCCGGGTGACCCCGTTCCCAGAAACTGAAAGAAAGCGTCCGGGTATTCCGGCCCTATCTGTCCAAGGCCCCCCGGACATATACTGTATGCGCGATGGACAGTGCCAATCTGCGCAAGCCGAGCGACCTGAAACCGGCCACCTTGAACAAGCCGGTGGCTGGAGTGAACGAGAGCGTGAGCTTGTGCGGACCGGCGTTCGTGACCTTGCTTCCCACTCCCAGATTGAAACGGTTGGTGTAGCTGGCCGCGAGGTTGCCGCCGGTGAGAACCAGTTCCGAGCCGGTGAGCTCGATGACTTTGTTGGTCTTGGCGGGCGCCGCGTAACGTGCGCCCACGACTTCCGCGAGATTGGTGGTGAAACCAAGCGGGTAATGCTTGTTCTTCGCATTGGCCGGCTTGGCCCAGTTGAGCAGGCCGTGGAAATGGTCGTTCGTGCGATTGGTGAAGGTTATCCAGGAAAGAATGGAGCCTTTGTTCGAGTAGAGCGGGACGTAGAGGGGCCATTCGCCGTTCTTCGAGATCTGACCTTTTTGCGAGGCACCGGTTTTGTCGGACAGGTAGCCTTTCAGCGTGACGACGCCGTTGCTGTCGATGCTCACGGTGCCGTAGCTGGCGCCGCCGGGGACGAACGAATCTCCGGGCAGGCCGGGCAGCACGAGGGTGTATTTGCCGGCCTGGGTGCAGGGGTTGGTCTTGGAATAGACGGCGCGATCACCGCCGAGGTCCGCGGTCCAGCTGCCGTCCGTGACGGTGCCGGAGACGGTGTCCGAGCCGGACAAATCCACATGCCAGGTGACGGTGAGGGCGTTGGTGCCCTTGCGCGGGATGGTGTTGGTGGCGCGTCCATCGAGATCGAGTTTGCCGGAGGCGGAGAGCTTCAGCCCGCCGCCCAGCAAGGCCGCCGAGTAGCCGCCGCCGGCCGTGGTGGTGAGGATGAAGTGTCCGCTGGAGCCGTGTTGCACGCCGTTGGTCTCATCATTCTCGTAAAACAGCCCGTGGTATTTGCCGGCGACCACGCCGAAGGGATTCGGAACGAAGTTCGCGGTCACGGTGGTGTTGGAGGACATCAGGTAGGTGAGCGTGGGAGCGGAGGATTGCACCAGCGGGCGGAAGGCGGAGATGGCCGTCCAGTTGGAGAAGACATGGCCCGCTGCCGGCGTGGCGGTCAGCGTGAAGCTGCGGCCGAGTTCCATTTGCTGGCCGTTGGTGGCGCCCTTCACCGTGCCGTTGCCGTTGACGGTGAGGGCCAGCGCGTCCTTCAGGACGCGGACATAGGTGCGGGTGACCACCGTGGAGCTGTTCCCGGCGTGATCGACGCTGTAAACGCTGACCGTGTTCGTGCCTGGAATGAGCGTCACGACCACCGGGCCCCAGGTGTCAAACGTGGCGCTGCCCGTGGCGGGAAGGTAGGTGCCGCCGTTCACCGAGTAGTAAACGGCGTTGATGCCGCTCTTGTCCGAGGCTTTGCCGGAGACGCCGATGATTTCGTTGGTGATGATGCCGGCGGCGGGCGAGGTGATCGAAACGGTGGGCGCCGTCGTGTCGTTCTGCGGCGGGTTGACGACGAGCAGCGCGGGGTTGCTGGTGACGGAGCCGGTGATGTTGGTGACGATGACGAGGAACGAACCGGTGGTGTTGGTGGAGACGTTCACCAGGCTGAAGGAGGCGCTGTTGGCGCCGGCCATCGCCACACCGTTGGAATACCATTGGTAATTCAAAAGCGTGCCGCGCGTGGTCACGCGGAAGGTCGCCGTCTTTCCGGCGGTGACGGTGAGATTGGTCGGATGGCTCAGGATGCTCGGCGGCTCGAATCCCGTGGAGGAATTGAACCCGCCGGGCGTCGGAAGCGCGCCGATCCACACCTCGCCGTTGTTGCCGTAAACATAGGAGGAAAGTTTCTGAATCGACTGGCCGAGGCCATCGGGGCCTTCGCTCGCGCCGTTGGTGGGCCAGGGCGCGTCGTCGGTGTAATCGATCTTGTCGGCGGTGATGTAGGGCACGAGACGGAAGTCAGGATGGGTCGGGCCCTGGGGAGCATCGGGACGGCGCAGCTCGACGGTCGCGCTCTTGTTGCTCAGCTTGCCGCGATACGGGCCGTAAAGCCTGACCTCGGACGGAATCCTTTCGGCCAGCGCCGGAAACGTATTCGTGAAGTTCGCGAGAAACAGATTGTCCGTCGGATCAAAATTCACGATGAGCGCGAACTTGCCCGGCTCCAGGCGCGAGTTCTCGGGGAATTCGTAGCTGACCTCGCCGCGGATGCGCCAGGTGTTGGTGCGGCCGTCGGCATAGCGCGAGTTGATGGGAACGGTGGTGCCGTCGGGGGCGGGATTGTAGGTGCGATCCGCAAAATACTGATTGGGATCGTAGAGCAGCACATCCTCTTCGCTCGTGTTGTAAAGCTCGATGAACTCCGTGATGGTGTCGTCCTCGCCGCCGGGCTGAAGCGCGGGCGGATGGTAATGAACCTCGTTGATGACCACGGCGCTGAGCGCGGGGTCCGCATTCTCGGCACCGGTTCCTGTCCGGAACACGCTGTTCAAACCGGGTGAATCGGTCGGCTTGATCGACGTGCCCAAGGTGAGCCTCGTCGAAGCCACGATATCGACGTTCGTCTCGTAGTAATTGGTCACCACATGGCGGATGAACGACACGCCGTTGGCCGCGGGGCCAAAGCTGATGCCGCGCCGGTAACCGAGCAGCTTCCCGCTCGCGTCGGCCTTGTAGAGATAGCATTCATCCCCGTTGGCCGAGTTCAACGTGAACGGCTGCGCCGCCGTCGCGCTGTTGTTGAACTGCGATTCGTAAAACACCACGAAGCCGCCCGGCGCGAGGATGGTGTTCGCGGGAATCTTGTACTTCTTCGGATTGTCCCGCTGATTCGTCAGCCACCAATGGCCGATGTTCTGCGGCACCTCCGTCGTGTTCATCAGCTCGATCGCGTCCTCCAGCGGCAGGTCCGTGTGCGTCAACACCTCGTTGATCACCACCTCCGGAATGCTCGCGAAATTGCTCTCCTCCGGGCTCGTGTTCGGCAGTATGCCCGAATACACGGCCCCGCCGTCCGGGATGCGCCCCTGCGTCTTGTCCCGCCGCGGCTGGTCTGACTCCACATGATCCAACCGCGTCGCCTTGTCCGCCGCATACAGGAAAATATCCTCCCGCGTGTCACTGCTGATCGAAAACGCCAGTTCGTTGGCCGGCGCGTTCGTGTCCGCATTCTTCGTGCAAAACAGCTGCACAAACCCCAACGGCGCGATGAACGACAACGCCGGGATCGGCCGCGACTCCGCCGGGATCGCCAGATTCGCCACCTTGTCCACCAGCACCAGCCCGCTCAGGTTCACGATGTTCGTGTCCGGATTGTAAAGCTCCAGCCAGTCCTTGTCCCAGCCCGCTGAATTCGTCCCCATCCACTCATTGATTTTCAATGACACCTCATTCGTCACCGTTGGCGCCGGCGTAAATGCCACCGGCACATTCGTCGAATACGCCGCGGTGCCCCCCGCCGGCGTCGCCCGCGTCAACGTGAACCCTCCCGTGAAATCCGGCACCCGCCCCACCGACAAATTCTCAATCTGCGGCCCCCACGCCACCCCGTCCACGAACACATTCCCCTGCTTGAACAACCGCACCCGGTCCGCCGAACGATTCAACGTGAACGTCACATTCGTCCCTCCCACGGTGAACGTCGTGTGCAACCCCGGCAGGTTCGTCTCATTGTCGAACATCACCAGCAGATAACTGTCCGCCGCGATCACCGTCCCCGTCGGGAAATGATAAAAATCCTTGAAATCCCCGACGAACGGATTCGCCTTCGTCGAAAGCGTCCACCCCCCCGCCGCCAGATCAATGTCATTCGTCGTCGTGTTGTAGAGCTCCACATAATCCGGCGCATAATCCGGAATCTGCACAAACGGCGCATTCGTGGCATTGCGTGACATCACCTCGTTGATCACGATTTCCGCCGCCACTGCCGGACGCCACAACAAGGCCGGCCAGACCGCCAGAACGACGAACAACGCGACGAAACGCGCGCCGACGCGACGCGCCAAAGACCATCCATGATTCATACGGGAAATATTCACCCGGATTACCTACATCAAGATCCTGCCGTTGCCAACGGCAAGATTTTCAAACCCAAACAGGAAAGCTCCAAGTAACAGGTTGAAAGGTTCAAGTTGCAAGCTCTCCACCTTCAACCCGCCACCTGCAACTTGAAACCTGTAATCTCGAACCTGGTCTTACGGCCGGTGCGGCGTCGTGAGGCGATACCACCGGTTCGTGCCCGGGGCCGCATCCACCACCGACTCGATCCGGTTCGTCGCCCGCGCCAGCACATCCGCGAGCCTCGACCACGCCGGCGCGTTCAAATCATCCGTGAACTCCACCGAGTACGTGCGGTTGGACAGGGCCAGGAAGCGGACGGACGCCGGGCTGCCCGCCGAGACCTGATCGATCTTCAAGTAACTGCCCGCGTCGCGCGGGTCCGTGCCGGCAATGTATTCCGCGCCGTTGCTCATGCCGTCGCCGTCGGCATCCGCCGCGGCGTCGGAGCCGCTGTTCGGGTCCAGCGCGTAGGCGGATTCCCAGGCATCCGGGATGCCGTCCCCGTCGGCATCAGGAACAATGATCACGTTGTAAGTGCCGGGGCTGATGCCGGAGGCGGAAGTCGCGAGGTTCTTGATGACGAGCCGCCAGGTCTGTGTCACCGCCACGTTATTGGTCAGGAGCGGGGCCGTGTGGGTGTAGAACGAACTGCGGCTGTTCAGCACCATCATATTGGTGAAGGCCGGCGTCGGGTTGAGCCGGCGCCATTCGTAAGTGATCGGGAGCGGATTGCCGGAGACCGAGGCGCTGACGCTGACCTTGCCGCCGGACGGCACGATTTGAGTCAGCGGGGCCTGCGTCACCACGAGGTTCACCAGCACGTAAATGTTGCCAGCCGGGCTGACCGCCGTGCCGGACAGGTCCGTGACCGCCACGGTGTAGGCGCCTTCGTCCTCCATCTGGACATCCGTGATGATGAGCGACGTGCCTGTCGCGCCGGGAATATCGATGCCGTCCTTGCGCCATTGGTAGGCCAACGTGCCGGTGCCGTACGCGGTGACGCTGAATGTCGCGTTCGTCGCGGTGGCGGCGTTGGTTCCGGCGCGGACGGCATAGCTGGCCGGGCCGAACGAGGTGATGGTGAGCGGCGCGGCGGCGACCCAATTCGCGGGATCGTCCGCGTAGGCCGCCAGGTTGACGCGCTGGAGCGCGGCGCCGGTGCCGTCCGCGCTTGGCGTCCATGGCGCGGAATCCTTGTAGTCGAGCGAATCCAGGATGACGTACGGCGTGCCGTTGGTGTCCGGCGCGTCGGGCTTCAGGAGGGAGATGGTGTCGGACGAATTGTTCAGCTTGCTGCCGTAGGGGCCAAAGACCGGCACGCCGGCGAACGCGCCATACTTCGCGCGGAACGCGGCGAGCAAGGCCGCGTTGGCGGGATCAAAGTTGACGAGAATGAGCGACTGGCCGCTGCCGAGCGAGGTGTCCGGCGGGAGATTGAAATCCACGCCGCCGCGCAACTGCCAGGTGTTGGTGGGAAATGCCGGATCGAACAACGGCACGGCGGAAGCCGAGATGTTGCGAATCTCGATGTACTCGTCAGCTTCATTGTCCAGGCCGCCGTCCAGGTCGGACGGGTGATACATGATTTCGCGAACGACCACCGGCCCGACCCGTGGACCGGCATTCGCCGCGCCGAATGTCGTGGAGATCTGCGCGACGAAACGCTCGTCGCCCGTGCTGATGAGATGGCGTCCGAAGGAAACCCCGTTCTCGGCCGCGCCGAAGTTGAAGCCGTGGCTGTAGCCCGTGAGGTTTGTCGTCGCGTCGCCGGAGAAGAGGTAAACCTCCTCGCCTTGCGAACTGAGGTTGAAATTGTTCGTGGCACCGGGCGTGGCGTTGAAATCCGCCTCCGTGAACACGACGTAGCCGCCGGCTGAAATTGTTGTGCCATCGGGTATGCGGAATTTTGTGGGCGACTTGCCGTCGTCCGTCAGGAACCACCCGCCGATGTTCACGTCGGACGCCGTGGGATTGTGGAGCTCAATCGAATCCACCGCCGGAAGATCCGTGTGCGTGAGCGCCTCGTTGATCACGATGGCGGGAATGACCGGGGCGGGGTCATCCGCGCCGGGTGAACCGAGCGGATTCGTGCTCGCGCGCCAGCTGGCGGGATTGCCGGGGTTCGGATTCTCGTTGGGATTTTTAGAGACGAGCGAGTAGCCGAGGCCATCCGGGGTGAGCGGCCACTTGCCGCCATCCTTGTAATCCACGTCGAGAATCTTCGAGCCCAGCGGATGATTCAACGTGATCGTTTCCCCGGCGTTGTCGAGCCGGCCCGAGTAAATCCCGTTGAGGACGAGGCCCGGATAGCGCGATCCAAGCGTGGTCGCATTGCGGCCGATGACGAAGAATTGCCCCGGCGCGAGGCGCGTGCCATTGGTGAACGCGAAGTTGATGCCGCTGAAGCTCGCGCCGCTCAGGTCAATCACCGTGGAGCCCGAGTTCTTGAGTTCGATGAATTCAAACTCGTCGCCGGTCGTGGCCCCGGCACCGGGCGGATTGTACATCAGCTCGGTGACGATGAGGCTCGCGAAATCCTGTGCGGGATAGAGCGTGCGCTGGCTGAGGGCGCTCCAGGTCGTGCCGTTACGCACGCGGGCGCGGATGGTGATGGGGAAGTTGATCACGATGGGGGAGCCGGCCGTGTAAACAATGGCGGAGGGAGAAATGTTGCCGCCGCGGAGGCGGGGATCAGTGCCGTCGATGGTGAAGAAGATCTGGCCGGCCGCGTTGCTATTCGTCATGTAGAGCGAGAAGCCGGCGGGCACGGCATTGCTGCGGGTGTTGAAGACGGGCGCATTCAGGCTCGGGAAAAGCCCGTCGGCACGGAGCTGGTTGATGAGCACGGTGGTGCGGCCCTGGATGAAGCCGCTGACGGTGCTGCGCATCGCGCTTTGCCAGGTGTCGCGGGTGTAGGGCGTGCCGGCCTTGGCATCCCCCCAACGCGCGGACTCGGCGATGATGGCGCGGTGGATTTCGTTACTGCGGGTGAGAAAGGCCCGCATCATGCCGTCGACGGAAAGCGGCCCGCCATCGAAGCAGTGGCGCTGGACGTGGTCGGCCACGAGCATGCGGAATTCCGCGTTTTGGTGCATGCGGAACCAGACGTATTGCGGCGTGGAACGCTGGATGGCGGCGGCGGCGCCGCCGGATTGCGTGAGGGGATTGCCGCAGGTCCAGTCGGAGTTGATGACGCCGTACTGCCCGCCGCTGGCGCTGAGATCCACGATGCCGGTGCGGTCTTCGTTCACGTTCAGCAGCGTGTGCTCGGCGTCATGCGAGATGAAGCGGAAGCCGCCGAACTGGCCGGTGCGGTTGCGCACGCCGTACCAGTTGTTCGGGGAGTCGTTGCCGAGGAAGTTCGAGATGGGCGCGTCGAGGTTGCCGCCGTAGAGGATCACGAGCATGTAGTCGATCATGTTCGGCACGTCGACGAGGTTTTCGTAGGCGGGGTTGGGCGTGCCGTCCACATTCTGGCCTTGCACGCGGAAGTAATCGGCGTCGTTGACGAAACCGTTGGTGGCCGCCTGCCAGAGGCGATACCAGGCATCGGTGTTGCCGTCGGTGGGGCCGCTGAGGTAGCCGTCGAGCTGCTTGATGGTGTCGTAGTCGTCGGCGTTGCCGCCGATGTAGGATTCGGCAAAGGCGGCCTCGGGGCGTTCCTCGGTGTTGTAGAGGCCCCAGTAAACGCCGTTGATGTAGAGGTGATAGAAGTTGCCCCGGGTGCCCAGGCCGTTCATGGCGAGCTGGGCGTCGCGGCTCATCACGTCGCGCACGCAGATCATGCGGCTGTCGTTCTGGAAGGCCCATGAATAGTTCTGCATGGTGCGAAGGTCGAATTTATCGAATTCATCCGCGCCGGTGGGGCCGAAGACGGGGTAGTGGAGTTTGCTGGCGCCGTATTCCTGCCGGAAGAAGAGGCGGAAGGCGTGCTTGGGGTTGTCCGCGCTGCGGCTGAAGCCGCCGCGGATGCGCAGGCCGCAGTTGATTTGGAAGCCGGCGGTGTCGTCGGGGTAAAGGAGTTCGAGGGAGGCGGATCGTTCGTTGGCGGGACCGTCGGCGCCGGGGTTGCCATAGATGTTGGCAAAGTCGGCGATGTCGAGGGTGAGGGAGAAGGTGGGGATGGAGGTGAGGGCGTCTTTGATCTGGGGGCCCCAGATGGCGTTGCTGGTGATCTGGGGATCCATGCCGTAGTCCCACACCTGGCCGCTGCCGGTGGCTTTGCGTTGGGCGGGCCAGCCGGTGCCGGGGGCCACTTCGTCGCGCTGGGTGATCACGTCGCCCAGGAAGAGGTAGGTCTGGGCGTCCACATCGGAGGGGAGGAGGCCGGTCTTGTAGGCGGCGGCGCGAACGATCTTGGTGCCGGCAACGGGGATGGGGCCGGTGTAGGTGAGACCGGTGGTGGCGGTGGGGGCGGTGCCGTTGGTGGTGTAGCGGATGGTGACGCCGGGGGTGGCGCTGGTAATGGCGAGGCTGAAGGGGGTTTCGTAGAAGCCGCGGGTGTGGCTGAATTTGGTATCGCTGACGACGCCGGTGATGGTGCTGTTGCCGTTGCTGGCGCCGGGGGTCTGGGTCTGGAAGTATTTGAATTGGTCGAGGGGGTCGTAGCCCCAGGAGTAGTCGGTGCGTTGGTTGGGGTAGGGGTTGAAGCTGGAGACGAGTTGACGGGGGACTTCGGCGTTGTAGAGGCCGAGGAATTCGCCGTCGGGGTTGAGGGAGAAGTTGGAGTGGAGGCGGGCGCCGGGGGTGACGGGGCGGCGGTCTTTGCCGGAGCAGTAAACGATCAGGAAGCCGCGGCCGGGGATGGAGACGGGAGGGAAGGTCCACTTGTCGGGCTGGTTTTCGTCGTCGGTCAAGGTCCAGCCGGCGAGGCTGACGGCGCTGGCGCTGGTGTTGTGGAGCTCGACCCAGTCCTGGACTTCATTGTCTTCGTCGCGGAGGCCGTTGACGTTGGCGGCGGCGATTTCGTTGATGCGGACGGTGTTGACGGGGGCGTTGGGATCGAGGACGTAGCTCCATCCGGTGCCGGCGAAGTTGTTTGGAACCGCCGCCAGATCGCGGATGCCGTGGCCGGCGGCGAAGGTGACGTTCACGGGGCCGACGGCAGGTTGAGCGAGAGTGAAGAGGTAGCGGGTGCCGCTGAGGGCGGTGACGCCGGTGGCGGCAGTGCCGTTGATGAGGAGGTCGGCGGCATCGACGCCGGTGACGGTTTCGGTGAAGTTGATTTCGATCTGGCTGAGGCTGCGGACGGTGACGCCGGCGAAGGGGAGCTGGTAGGCGACGGTGGGGGGGATGTTGTCGACGAGAGTGTATTGCCAGATGGCGCCGGGGCCGGTGGCGTTGAAGAGGTTGGCGGGGATGCCGAAGTCGGCGATGCCGTGGCCGGCGGCCCAGGTGATGGCGACGTTGCCGTAGGCGGGCTGCGGGAAGTTGAAGGTGTAGCTGTCGTTGCCGCCGGTCATCGAGGTGGCGGGGAGGCCGTTGATGAGGAGGTCGGCGGCGTTCACGCCGGCGACGGGTTCGGTGAAGTTGACGGTGATGGAGGTGAGGGCGTTGAGCTGTCCGGCGGCGGGGCTGACGGTGGCGATCGTCGGTGGAATCGGATCCGGCGCGGTGGTGCTGAGGGAGCAATCGAAGACGAGGTCGGTGCTCGCGACGCCGGCGTTGAAGACCTGGATGGCGATGACGTTGGTGCCGGCGACGAGGTAGCTGGCGGGGTTGAGCAGGGTGTAGTCGGTCAACGGGACGGGCTCGGTGGCGGCACCGCTGGCCGACGCATTGTACGCCAGCGCGCCCGCAGGCATGTTGTAGCGCTGCACTTCGGTGCCGTTGATCCAGACGATGAAGCCGTCGTCGCACATGGCGGAGAGCTTCAGGGAGCTGATGTCCGACACGCTGGACAGCACAAACGTCCTCCGCAGGAAGATGGAGGTGTATTGATTCTGCATGTCCGTGATCTGCGTGCCGCCGGTTTGGACGTCGCCATACCAGAACGGCGACGAGGCGGTTGTGAACGCCGAGTCGTTGAAATTGATCCCGCGCCATGCGGTGGCGTCCGGGGTCGAGGCTTCCGTGCGGCCTTTGAACCAACGCCAGCTCGCTCCGGTGTTGAAGACCAGCGCGGCCTGTGACTCGGACGCGACGAGCAGGGCCAGGGCGAGGGCGGACAAATAGTGTTTCATCATAAAGTCTGTTGGGGACGCCAAGGAACGCTGCGGGGAGGGCCGGTGATGAATGAGTCAGCCGGACTGTCCTGCCCTGGCGGCGCGCGTTGCCGTCACGGTTTTGCCTGCGGAATGCACAAACTGCGGCACCACCGGGTACGACAGCCGACACGCCCACCGCTTTTCCTTGGCGCGGCATGACGTTGCCGTTGCGGGGAATCGCGGGTTAAGCGACGCCAATGTGACAGAACTGCGGTTGAATTTCAAACAGGTAACTTCCTGGTGAAGAACTGACGGCGGTGGCGTGAGGGCCTGTAACCGGAGTGGGCCGGCAAACTGTCGTCAATATAGATGACTTGAGGAAACGCGGCCTTGGCTCATAATAAGCCCCAATCAAAGCCCTGAGCTGTCTCTGTTAAGAACCATTTTTACCAACCCAACCCATCCAACCATGAAGATCCTGAATCGATTTCTCGCGGTGTCACTCCTGGCAGCGGGAGCGTCCCTGCCGGCCATGTCCGCCGACACCATTGTTTACAAGTTCAACGATGCCAGCGAATCGACCTTCTCCCGCTGGTGGGGCGCCGCCATTCAGACCTACGAACATGATGCGGCGGTGGACGTTGACAACGACGCGAACTCAGGGGCGCAGAAGATCATCGTGGCCTTTGATCTGGCCGCCTACGGGGGCGACAACCAGTTTGCGTCCCAGTTTAATTTCCCATCGACGATTGATGCCCGGGCATACACGAACCTGACCTTTGATGTTCGTTTCGATCCGGCGTCGCCCTCCCGCGCGGCGGGCGATTACGGCTGGCTTGAATTTGGCCTCGGGCCTTCTGATTTTTCCCAAATCGGCCTGGGCGCGAGCGGGGTGCCGGTGAGCAACGGGAACTGGTATCGCATCAGCGTCCCGCTGGTGGCAACCGTTCCAAAGATGGATTCCATCGCGCGGTTCTGGGTCAAGATATGGTCCGGCGGCAGCGATGGCTTGACGGGCACCTCGACGCTCTGGATCGACAACGTGACATTGAACGCGAACCAGGACGTGGCCCCGCCGGCCCCGCCGACCGTCGGGATTGAGAAGGCATCCCCGGGACTCCGTCTGGTGGCCAGCGCCCCCGGCCAACAATATGCCCGGCAAAACATCTATACCGTGAACAACACCGGCTATACCTGGGTGGGAGCCGGCGCGCCGGTGAGCTATTCGCTGACGCTGGCGAATTACCCGGGCGGCGCCAACGCCGGGTTCCAGACGCACCTGTTCCTGGTGCCTGGTTCCAACCTTCCAACTTGGGAAAACAGCCCGGACTGGAACGAGCCCAACATCATCTTCCTCGACATCGGCGTGGGCGGGGATGGCGCGGGTTTCGCCTCGTTCCGTTACAAGACCAATGAGCCGAACGGGAACACCATGATCTACGGCGCAGGCACGCTGGGCAGCGTGGGAGCCCCGACCCCCAACGGCACCTGGACGATTACCTTCAACAACGACACGGACGTGACGCTGGCAGCCCCCGGCGGCGCCACCACCAGCTTTTCGCTGCCGGCAGAGGCGGCCGCCAAGTTTGCCGATCCGCTTTACGTGTATGTCGGTTGCCAGCCGAACCAGGCCGCGAACATCGGCCAGTCCGTCACCGTCAAACGCTTCCAGATAACGGGCGTGGCCAATCCGTTGGATGACACCTTCGCCGGCTCGTTGAACTCCTCCGTCTGGCAGATTGCCGCGGGAGACGCCGCCGGGATTCTCACCGTGCCGGATGGCTTCAAGTATTGGGTGAACTGGACGATTCCCGACGACGGCTTCAGCTTCGAATATGCTCCCGGAAACCTGACGGATGACCTCTGGCTGCCGGTGACCGGCATGACCGCCCCGGTGCAAATCGGAAGCAAAAGGTGGGCGCTGCTGCCGGGCGATCCGGAGCCGTTCTCCGGCGAAGGCTTCTTCTACCGGATGAGCAAAGCCGCCGCGGCAGCGCGGTGAATTTTCGCAGAACCGCATAGCTGCGTTTGAGGGCAAAGTGATTGCCGGAGCGGATGCAAATCCGCTCCGGCATTTTCCTGTCTGGAAGCGGTTTCAACATTCCGCCCTGAGCGTAGCCGCCGATGTGAGGAGGCGGAAACCTTGGGAATAGCTCGCCTTCTGCTTATTCCAATCCAATCCTTTTGCGTTTCCTAAAAAGCGTTGTTTGGTCAATGCCCAGGACTTCGGCGGCTTCGGCCAGACTCTTGGTTTGCTTGAGAACCCATCGGATGTGTTCCTCTTCCACCCGGTCCAGGGAAATCATGGCTCCAACAATCAAGGATCGATGTTCATTCTGGCATGTCATGCCTGCGGATTGAATTTCCGTGGGCAAATCAGCGGCCTGCAGCGTGGTGTCTCGCGTCAAAATGACTGCCCGTTCTATGGCGTTCCGCAGTTCCCGCAAGTTTCCGGGCCATGAGTGAGATCGAATGCACGAGATCGCCTCGTCAGAAAAGCCCGCGACGGAGCGTCCGCATTGGCCGGCAAAGTGGTAGAGATAGTGGTTGGCAAAATGAATCAAATCTTCATACCGCCTGCACAGCGGCGGCATCTCCACCGAAATGACATTCAGACGAAAGAAAAGATCCTCCCGAAACGCGCCCTCCATGACACGTTTTTTAAGATCGCGGTTGGTCGCGGCAATAATGCGAACGCTCGCCGGCCGGGTGATGTTTTCTCCCAGGCGCTCGTATCCCGTTCCTGCAGCAACCGGAGCAGCTTGGGCTGAATTTCCAGGGGCAGATCGCCTATTTCATCCAGGAACAATGTTCCTCCCTCGGCCGCCTTGACTTTGCCCCAATGATCTTTGATCGCGCCGGTGAAAGAGCCTTTGACGTGACCGAAAAGTTCGCTTTCCAAAAGCTCTCGCGAAAGGCTCGGGCAACTCACGGTGATGAATGGCTTGTCCGACAGGTGGCTGTGCTGATGAACCGCGCGCGCGGCGACGCTTTTTCCCGTGCCGCTCTCGCCATAAATGAGAATGGACGCAGGAGTCGGAGCCGCACGCATAAGCACTCCCATGACCTCATGCATTGCCTGGGTATTGAAATCGAAAATCGGTTCAACGTTTGAGGCCTTCGTTTCATTGACCTCTCGTTCGAGGGATTCAATGCGTTGCCCCATTTGGCGGAGATTCTGTAATCGCGCCAACACCACGAGAAACTGCTCCCGTTGAAATGGCTTTTCGAGGAAGTCCACCGCGCCGCGTCGCATGGCTTCGAC
>JBDHQG010000626.1:0-3102 GCA_039806925.1 Limisphaerales bacterium | reverse complement strand
GTGGCAGCTCAGCGCGTTCGCCCAATTGTTGCAGGAGCTGGAGAAAATCCGCGGCGCGGGGAAGGAACTGCAAGCCGCGTTGTCCGCCCTGCCGGCGCTGGCGGCATCCGCGCGGGCGCTGGTGGCCGATGAGAAGGCCCCGGTCCCGCAGCGGTCGGCCGCGCTCGGCCTGCTGGGCCGCGATGCCCGGAACGAAGCGGAGGATGCCCGCGTGCTGGCGCAGCTGTTCCGGGGTTCCGTGTCGCCGGCATTGCAGGTGGCGGCGCTGGCACGGCTGGGCCAGCTGAAGACCGACGCGGCGCCGACGGCGATTTTGGGCGCGTGGCCATCCTTGATGCCATCGCAGCGCGAGCAGTCGGCCGAGGTGTTGTTGCGGCGCGCGGCCTGGACGCGGCTGCTGCTCGACGGGCTGGAAGCGCGCGCGCTGTCGCCGTCCGATCTCGGCGCCAGCGTCCGGCAACGATTGCTGGCGCAGACGGACGCGAAGTTGCGTGAGCGGGCGGCCGGCCTGTTGGCCGCGCCGTCCGGCATCGGGCGCGCGCAGCTCATCGCCCGCTACCTGCCGGCGGTGCGTGGAGCTCGCGGAGATGCGGCGCGCGGACGGGCGTTGTTCCAGCAACATTGCGTGGCGTGCCACCGGTTGCGTGGCGAAGGGCAGGGGGCGGCGCCGGATCTGGCGTCGGTCGTGGATCGTTCGCCGGAGCGGATGCTGATCGCGATTCTCGATCCGAACCGTGCGGTGGAGGACCGATATTTGAATCACCTGGCGCGCACGCGGGCCGGGGACGAGTTCTCCGGCATGCTCGCGGGCGAAAGCGCGAACAGCATCACGCTGGTCAGCCCGGCGGGCGCGCGCGAGACGATCCTCCGCGCGGATCTGGAATCGCTGACGAGCACGCGGCTGTCGCTGATGCCCGAGGGGTTCGAGCAGTTCCTGCAACCGCAGGACATCGCGGATCTGCTGGCGCATCTGGATGCGAACGCGGCGTCACCGCGCCGCTTCGCCGGGAACTCCCCGGCGATGGTCCATGCCGGGCCCGATGGCTCGTTGCGGTTGCTGGCATCGAGCGCCGAGATTTATGGCGAGGGCATTGCCTTCGAGACGCAGTACGAAAATCTCGGCAGCTGGAACGGCGCTGATGCTCATGCGGTCTGGAGCGTCGAAGTGCCGAAGGCTTGGCGCTACGAGGTGTGGCTTCACTGGGCCTGCCATGATCTTGAGGCTGGCGATGCCCTTCGCATTCAGGCTGGCGAGAGCTCGCTGACGACGAAGATCCCGGGCACGGGAGACTGGGATCATTATCGGGAGGAACCCGTGGGAACGATTGAAGTGCCCGGTGGAACGGTTCGTGTCGCGGTGCGTCCGGAGCCGGGTCTGCGCGGGTATCTCATCGACCTGCGCGAGATCCGGTTGGTGAAAAGTGGAAGCGGGCGACCGGTCTTTCCCGCAGTGGGACGTTGACAGCTGCGGCAGGCAGGCGCTCTGGCGCTGTAAGCCAACGATGCAGCAAAGTTCCGGGTGGAACGGGCCACCGGCCCGTTCTGTCGGGCGACCCGCCCGGCAGCCGTGCGCACCGCGCGCGCACTGAATGATGGACGACCGTCGTGCGTTCGACTCGGCGGCAGGTTGCCGCCGAGAACGGGCCGGTGGCCCGTTCCCCCCGGAACTCAACGGCATCGCTCCGGCTAAAAAGAGGAACGCCACGGGCCGTTGGCGACCCGTGGCGTCGTCGTGATTGCAGAAATACAGCGGCGGGGATTACGACAGTTTTTTGCCGGCTTCTTCCGGCACGGTCACGGTGGTGGTGCCGATGTCCTTGATCTCCGTGGTCGTGGTGCGGTCGATCTCACGGTCGTTGCCGTTGAAGCTCATCGTGCCCTGCACCTTGGTTTCCATCTTGGTGAGCACGCCGTCCTTGACCCAGAACTTCACGGAGCCTTTTGCGCCGCTGATCTCCGGGCCGCCCCCGCCGCCGCGTCCGCCGAAGGTCATCAGCGACTTCGCGCCGGCTTCGGTCAGATCGCCGGAGATGACGCCATCGGCGGATTTCAGTTCCTTGGTGTGGCCGATCAAATCCTGCGCGCGCACTGCCGGGGCCTTGAAGTTGCGGAACATCGCGGCGCCGAAGCGTCCGCGCCCGCCGCCACCTCCACCGCCGCCCTCGGCATTGGCCGCAAGTTCGGAGGCGCTCTGCCAGCCTTCGCCGCGTTTCACGGCGAACTTCTCGCCCTTGATGACGGCCTCGGTGTTGTTGTCGCGTCCGGGCATGGTGATGAAGGCCGTGCCGTCGGACGAAATTTTTCCTTCCTGCGAGCCGAACCCGCCCCGCCCACCGCCGCCCCCGCCGGCGTTTTCACTGCTCGTCTTCCACGAGTAACTTTTTTCCGCAAGCTTCTTGGCCGCGGCGGTTGCGTCTTCCTTGGGGCCGGCGTGCGCGGAGGCGAGTGCTCCGGCCAGCAGGGCTGTGATGCTCAACAGGGTGTTTCGTTTCATGGTGATGGGATGTTTGGTTGTTTTGTTTGCGCCGTTACTCCAGAGAAGACTTGTGAAAAGCCAGTCGAGTTACAATCTGGAATGATGGTTTTGTTCGGCACCGGGATATTGTGGCGCCTTGAATTCAAGGCAGCGGACGCAGGCGAAGATTCCGGAACTCGACGGGCGCGCCCTCGGATTCGAGACAGAGGTAGCCGAAGGCGGGCTGGCACCCGGTGCCGCCGGAGACTTCCTCGCCGTTGACCCAGAGACGGATTTCACCGTTGATGGCGCGGACGTAATAGTGGTTCCACTCGTTGAGCCCCTTGCTGAGATTCTTCCGCGGAAAACTCCGCTGGCTCTTTGGCGCGACCGGCGGGAATGGCTTCATGGTGGCGGAGCCGGTGGGAAAGACATCGCCGTTGGTGGTGAACCAGTCCGCCTTCTTTTTCGTCTCGCGCTCGTATTGCCCGGTGTAGCCGTGGTCGAGCACCTGCACCTCGATGCCGTCGAGGAGCCGGCCCTTGCCCGCCTCGAGGTTTTTGATCGAGGACGGCGTGGCCCAGCAGAAGATGCCGGAGTTGCCGCCCGAAGTGAGATGGCGCCATTCCGCGACCAGCTCGAAGTTG
>JBDHQG010000625.1:0-3106 GCA_039806925.1 Limisphaerales bacterium | reverse complement strand
GTAGGCTACGGCGAGGTTCGCGGGCAGCGTCCACGGCGTGGTCGTCCAGATGACGATGTTCACGCCGGGCTGGCCGATGACCGGGAACTTCACGTAGATGCTCTGGCTGACGTGGTCGGCGTATTCGACCTCCGCCTCGGCGAGCGCGGTGCGGCACGGGATGCTCCAATACACCGGCTTCTTGCCGCGATAGACGAAGCCCTTCTCCACGATGTCCGCGAACAGACGGAGTTCGTCCGCTTCGTATTCCTTGCGCAGCGTGACGTAGGGATTCTCCCAATCACCGAGCACGCCGAGGCGCTTGAACTGCGCGCGCTGGATGTCGAGATACTTGAGCGCATACGCCTCGCACGCCTTGCGGATCGTGGCGGCGTCGAAACTCGCGGGCGAGGCGCCCGCTCCCGCAGCCGGGACGGCTGCGCTCCCCTTGCGCATCTCCTGCGAGACCTTGAACTCGATGGGCAGACCGTGGCAGTCCCAGCCCGGCACGTAGGGCGCGTGTTTGCCGCGGATCGTCTGATACTTGATGATGATGTCCTTGAGAATCTTGTTCAGCGCGGTGCCGATGTGGACGTCGCCATTGGCGAACGGCGGGCCGTCATGCAGGACGAACTTCTCCTTGCCGGCGCGGGCTTCCTGAATTTTCCCGTAGAGATTGGCGGCCTGCCATTTTTCGAGACGTTGCGGTTCGCGCGTCACCAGATCGGCTTTCATGGGAAAGTCGGTGCGCGGCAGATTGAGCGTGTCTTTGTAGTCCATCGTCAGTCTTTCAAAGGTGGCGGATGCTACGGGGGGCGCGACGGCGAGGCAAGCGCGGGAAAGTCATCAGGAGCGCGACCGTGCGCGCAGCACCAGTCGCAGCGCTGCGGCTGGTCTTCGACACAGCCGCGGTCCGGATCGCGCCGATTCGGAGATCGGCGCTCCGTGGCACCCAAGAATTGCATTGAATCCGGCGCGGAACAGAATACTCCTTTTGCCGTGGACCCTCCGGTTCGTTCCGGGCGGTTACGATCATGCAATCTTGCGAACAGCTTGTGTCGACGCCGGCCGCGCTTCCTCCAGCGCGGTAAAATCCCGAGATGAAACCCACCGACTTGCGGGGCATCCTGCAATACATCCCACGCTTCCGCGAAAAAATCTTCGTGCTCGCCATCGACGGCGCGATCGTCACCGGCGAGAACTTCGCGAACATCGTCCTCGATATCGCCGTGCTGCGCAGCGTCAGCATCCGCGTGGTGATCGTTCACGGCGCATCCGCGCAGATCAAGGCGCTGGCGGAGGAGCAGAAGGTCACGGCATCAAACATCGACGGCGTCGGCATCACGGACGCCGAGACGCTCAAGCTCGCGCTCACCGCCGCCAACCGGCTGACGCACGAAATCCTCGAGGGCCTTTCCTCGAACGATCTCCGGGCCGTCACGACGAACGGCATCGTCGCGCATCCGCTCGGCATCATTCACGGCGTGGATCACCTCTTCACCGGCAAGGTCGAGCGCGTGGACGTGGAGCTGTTCCAGAGCCTGCTCACGCAAGGCATCGTCCCGGTCGTGCCGCCGCTGGGCTTCGACGGCGACGGCAAGACGTATCGCGTGAACTCGGACCACGTCGCCGTGGCGCTCGCGGAATCGCTGAAGGCCGCGAAGCTGATTTACATCACGACGGCGGACGGCTTGTTCCAGCAGGGCCAGCTGATCCGCCAGATGCTGGTCAGCGAACTGGACCAGGTGCTGGCCGTGCGACGCGCCGAGATCATGCCGGAGATGCTCTCGAAGGCCATCCATGCCGCCGCCGCCTGCCATGCCGGCATTCCGCGCGTTCACATCATCAACGGCCAGGTGGACGAGGGGTTGCTCGCCGAGGTGTTCTCGAACGAAGGCATCGGGACGTTGATCTACGCGAACGAGTATCAACAGATTCGCCGCGCGATGAAGAAGGACATCCGCAACCTGATGTTGCTGACGAAAAACTCCGTCGCGAACGAGGAGCTGATGAAGCGCACGCGCGCGACGTTCGAGAAGCAGCTGGGCGACTACTACATCTTCGAGATCGACAAGAACCCGGTCGCCTGCGTCGCGCTCCACGTTTATCCGGAGCAGGACAAGGGCGAGATGGGTTATCTCTACGTCAGCCCGTCGCACGAGAATCAAGGCATCGGCCGCAAGCTGATCCAGTTCGTGGAAAACAAGGCGCGCGAGCTCGGGCTTGGCGAATTGATCGCGCTCTCCACCCAGGCGTTTACTTATTTCATGTCGAAGGGCGGCTTCGTGGAAGGCTCGCCGGACGACCTGCCGCCGCTGCGGCGCGAGAAGTACGACGCGAGCGGACGGAAGTCCAAGGTGCTGATCAAGAAGCTGAGGTAGGACGCTGGAAACCGCGTCCGCACGCGCCGGATCAACTTTTCCGCTTGCCAGAGGCTTCGCGCATTTCATTCACTAAAGTCAGGCTGTTCGCGCGTTCCAGAATGATTCACCGTTCCGCGGTGTGTTCGCGGAGGCGTCCCAGCCTGAATTTCGGAATTTATGGCCACAGCAAAAAGCAAATCTGCCTCAAGCCGCCGCGGCTTGCTGGCCGGCGGCAACTGGATCATTGATCAAGTCAAGCTCATCGACGTGTATCCGCAGCGCGAGCAGCTCGCGAACATCCTGAGCCAGTCCCAGGGCACCGGCGGCGCGCCCTACAACGTCCTCGTGGACCTCGCCCGGCTCGGCGCGGATTTTCCGCTGATGGGCGCCGGCCTCGTCGGCAAGGACGGCCTCGGCCAGTTCATCCTCGAGGACTGCAAGAAGAACAAGATCGACACCCGCTTCCTCCGCACCACGAACAGCGCGCCGACGTCCTTCACCGACGTGATGACGGAGCAGTCGAACGGCAAGCGCACGTTCTTCCACGACCGCGGCGCGAACGCCCACTGGACCGGCGAGGATCTCGATTTCAACAAGATCAAGGCGCAGATTTTCCACCTCGGCTACCTCCTGCTGCTCGACGAACTCGACAAGCCCGACACCAAGTTCGGCACCAAGGCCGCGCGCCTGCTCTCCGCCGCGCAGGATGCCGGCATGAAGACCAGCGTCGATGTCGTCAGCGAGGACAGCGATCGCTTAGCGAG
>JBDHQG010000041.1:0-13636 GCA_039806925.1 Limisphaerales bacterium | reverse complement strand
AAGTTCACCGGCATGTTGCAGGGCCAGCGCGATCTGGTCACCGTGGGCCAGATGTTGCTTTCGCAGCTCGCGCCGCTGATCGCCGCCCAGCATGGAACGATTTACCAGATGGTGGCCGGGGACAGCGAGCCGCACTTGAAGCGCCTTGCGGGCTACGCGAGCAGCGGAGAATCGCACGAGCCGGACATGTTTGAAATCGGGGAGGGCATGATCGGCCAGTGCGCGCTGGAACAGCAGCGCATCCATCTGGCCGACCTGCCGGTGGATTACATCCGCGTGCATTCGGGCCTGGGGGAGTCCTGCCCGCGGCATTTGATCGTTTTGCCCGTGCTGTTCGAGGATGAAACCAAGGCGGTCGTCGAGCTGGCCTCGCTCCGCCCGTTCACCGACACGCACATCACGTTCCTCGAGCAGCTGACGCAAAGCATCGGCGTGGTGTTGAACACCATCGAGGCGAACATGCGGACGGAGGGGCTGCTCCGGCAGTCCCAGGAACTGACCGCCGAGCTGCAGACGCGGCAGACCGAGCTGCAAAACACCAACCAGGAGCTGGCCGAGAAGGCGCGGCAACTGGCCGAGCAGAACGAGGAGGTCGAGCGCAAGAACAAGGAGGTGGAACAGGCCCGCCGCGCGCTGGAGGAAAAGGCCGCCGAGCTGGCGCTGACCTCGAAGTATAAATCCGAGTTCCTCGCGAACATGTCGCACGAGTTGCGCACGCCGCTGAACAGCATCCTCATCCTGGGACAGCAACTGGCCAACAACGCCCATGGCAATCTGACGGACAAACAGGTCGAGTGGTCAAAGAACGTCCATTCGGCCGGGTCGGAATTGCTCAACCTCATCAATGACATTCTGGACCTGTCCAAGATCGAATCCGGCACCGTGACGGTGGAGGCCGAGGAGACTTCCTTCTCCAATTTGCGCGACACCATCGAGCGCAACTTCCGTCATGTGGCTGAAGCGAAGAACCTGCCGTTCCAGGTCGAGTTTGCCGGCGACCTGCCGCGCGCGTTGACGACGGACCCGAAGCGCCTGCATCAGATTCTGAAAAACCTGCTTTCCAACGCCTTCAAGTTCACGCACCAGGGCGGCGTGACGATCAAGGTGTCCCTCACGGGGGCGGGCTGGAGCACGACGCATCCGGTGCTCAGCCGGTCGCCGCAGGTCCTGGCCTTCGCCGTCGAGGATACCGGCATCGGCATCGCGCCGGACAAGCAGAAGCTCGTCTTCGAGGCGTTCCAGCAGGCGGATGCCAGCACCAGCCGCAAATATGGCGGCACCGGGCTGGGGCTGGCGATCAGCCGCGAACTGGCGGCGCTGCTCGGCGGCGAAATCCGTCTTTCGAGCACGCTGGGCGAGGGGAGCGTCTTCACCCTTTATCTCCCGCTCAATTACACCGGGCCCGCCACGGACAGGATCATCCCTGCCCTGCCGGGATCTGCTTCGTCGCATCCTTCGGTGGGACTGCCGGTGTTGCCGAAGGCGCGCGACGAGGACATCGCCGATGACCGCAACACCATCGTGCCCGGCGACACCACGCTGTTGATCGTCGAGGACGATCCGCACTACGCGCGCGTGCTGCTCGGGCTGGCGCGCGACAAGGGGTTCAAGGGAATCGTCGCCCAGCGCGGCGCGGTGGCGCTGACCCTGGCGCGCGAGTTCAAGCCCACGGCCATCTCGCTGGATGTGTTCCTGCCGGACATGCTCGGCTGGACGGTGCTCAACAATTTGAAGCTCGACCCGACGACGCGGCACATTCCCGTGCAGATCATCACCTGCGAGGAGGAGCGGCAGCACGGCCTGTCGCACGGCGCGTTCGCCTACCTGGTGAAGCCGACGACCACCGAGGGCATCGAGACCTCCTTCCTCCGCCTGAAGGAGTTCGCCCACCCCCACACCAAGCGGCTGCTGGTGGTGGAAGACGACGACCGGGAACGCCAGTGCATCGTCGATTTGCTCGGCCACACGGACATCGAAATCACCGGGGTGGCGACGGGCGGCGAGGCGTTCTCGGCCCTGCTGGATCGTCCGTTTGATTGCGCGGTGCTGGATCTCCGCCTGCCGGACATGACCGGCTTCGAGCTGCTCGAGAAAATGCAGAAGGAGCCGGCGTTGCGAAACCTTCCGATCATCGTCTTCACCGGGAAAGACCTGTCCAACGAGGAGGAAGCCCGGCTGCGTCACGCGGCCAAGACCATCGTGTTGAAGGATGTTCATTCGCTGGAGCGCCTGCTGGATGAAACCTCCCTCTTCCTACATCGCGTCGTCACCGACCTGCCGCCGGACAAGCAGAAAATGCTGCAGAAGCTGCATGATTCCAATGAGGCCCTGCGCGGGCGCAGGGTGCTGATCGTGGATGATGACGCGCGCAACATTTACGCGCTGGCCACCGTGCTCGAAGGCGCGGACATGGAGGTGCTCAGCGCCACCAACGGACGCCAGGCCATCGAGATGATGAAGACCACGTCGGAGATCGCGCTGGTGCTGATGGACATCATGATGCCGGAAATGGACGGCTACCAGACCATGCGGGAAATCCGGAGAGACGGAAGGTTCCGGGCGCTGCCGATTCTGGCGCTGACGGCCAAGGCCATGAAAGGCGACCGGGAAAAATGCCTGGAAGCGGGCGCGTCCGATTACATCGCCAAGCCGGTGAACACCGATCAACTGCTTTCACTGCTGAGGGTATGGTTGTTTCGGTAAGAGGTGATTGCCTCGCGGAGCGAGGCCATGACGGTAGCCGTGGGCTTCAGCCCACGGACGGGAGGCCGCAGGCGCGCGTCGCGGAGCGACGCTTGAAGAAATCACCGAAGATCGAGCGTCGCTCTGCGACGCAATCCCTTCCGAATGCGAACCGTGGGCTGAAGCCCACGGCTACCGTCACGAGGTCGCTCCGCGACCACGTTGGAGTGCTGCCTTCAGCTTGTTCTCGGCGGCCAGACAGCCTGAAGGCGGCACTCCAACCGGCTTTCCAAACAGGCATCTCAGATGCCTCACCAATCTTTTTCGGATGATCACCCCCGTGGACATTTTGCTGGTGGACGACAAGCCGGAGAATTTGTCCGTCCTCGAAAGCATTCTTGAAAGCCCCGACTACCGGCTCACCAAAGCGCAGTCCGCCCAGGAAGCGTTGCTCGCGCTCATCAACACCGACTTCGCGCTGATCGTGCTCGACATCCGGATGCCCGGCACCAGCGGCATCGAGCTGGCGCAAATCATCAAGGGCCGCAAACGCACCCGCGAAATTCCGATCATCTTTCTGACGGCTCATTACGCCGAGGATGAACAGGTCATTCTGGGCTACAGCGCGGGCGCGGTCGATTATCTGACGAAGCCGGTCAGCCCCGTGATTTTGAAGTCCAAAGTGGCGGTCTTTGGGGAGCTTTACCGGAAGACCAAGGCGCTGAACGAGGCGAACCAGGCCTTGAATCTCCGCAATGAGGAACTGCTGGCGGCAAACCAGGAGCTGGAGGCGTTCTCGTACACGGTGTCGCACGATTTGCGGGCGCCGTTGCGCCACGTCAGCGGCTACGTGGAGATGCTGCGCGAACATGCCGCCGGCGGCCTGGATGCGGAATCCCGCAGGTATCTGGATTTGATCCAGCAGTCCGCCGGCAGACTGGGGAACCTGATTGATCATTTCCTGGCCTTCGGCCGGATGGGGCGGGCGGATCTCAACCTGACCTCGGTGAACATGGAGGAACTGGTCCGCGAGGTGGTCGATGAGATGCGGGGCGAAACCGGCAACCGGCGCATCGAATGGCAGATTGGCGCTCTGCCCGCGGTTTGGGCGGATGCCGATATGATGCGCCAGGTTTGGATCAATCTGCTGTCCAACGCGGTGAAATACACGCGCCCGCGTGATCTCGCGCGCATCGAGGTGGGATATGATTCTTCCCGGATCGCGGAACACCTCTTCTTCGTCCGCGACAACGGGGTCGGGTTTGACAATCAGTATGTGGACAAGCTGTTCGGTGTTTTCCAACGGCTGCACAAGGAGAAGGAGTTTGAGGGGACGGGCATCGGGCTGGCCAATGTGCGGCGCATCATCCATCGGCACGGGGGCCGGACCCTGGCTGAAGGCACACCCAATGCTGGGGCTACGATATCATTCACTGTTAAAAAATCCGAGAGTGAGACGACCAAACAAACATAAAACATATGCCAGTCAGCCAGCGCAAAAAAATCCTGTTGGTGGAGGACAACGCTCATGATGTCGAACTGACGGTCAGGGTGCTCAGGACAATCGGAATCGCCGCGGATGTGGATGTGGTGAACGACGGGGAGGAGGCCATCAACTACCTCTATCGCCGCGGCGCCTTTGAATCCCGCTCCGAAAGCATTCCCTCCCTTGTGATCCTCGATCTTAAAATGCCCAAGCTGGACGGGGCGGAAACCCTTGCCGAAATCAAAGGCAACGATCGATTCCGATGCCTCCCCGTCGTCATGCTGACCTCTTCCGGAGAAACGCAGGATCTCCGCGTGTGCTACCGGCTGGGAGCCAACGGATACGTGGTCAAGCCGGTCGATGCGAAAGAATTTACGAAGGCAATCAAGGATTTGGCGGCCTACTGGCTGGATACCAACCAGCCGCCTCCCGGTTGAAGCCTTTCGCGTCCGGCGGCGGCCGGACATCAGCCCGGAGGCGGAGCGTTCAAAACTTTGTCCAGCGCGTGAATGTCCACCGGCTTGGTCAGGTGCGCGTCAAATCCGGCGGCGAAGCTTTTCTGGGTGTCGCTTTCGGTGCCATAGCCGCTGAGCGCGACGCTCCTACAGTGCGGACGTTTTTTTCGCAGCTCCCGGATCAGATCGTGGCCGCTCCCGTCCGGAAGGCCCAGATCAGAAAGCACCAGATCGAAGGCGAACGTCTGGGCCTGCACCAACGCCTCCTCGATGTTCTCCGCCGTCGCGACTTCATGGCCGCGCTGCGTCAGAAGTCTCGTGAGCGCGGATCGTGTTTGTGGATGATCCTCCACCAGGAGAATGCGGCGGGAGCCCTCTTGCGCCTCGCGCTTCACGCTGGATGGCCCGGGAGGATGGACGGTGCTCCCTTGAGGAATGGCCGCCGGCAGATAAATGGAGAACGTGGTGCCAAGGCCGGGGCCGGCACTGTCGGCCTTAATCCTTCCCCCCTGCGCCTCCACCAGCCGCCGGCTGATGGCCAGGCCGAGACCCAGGCCGCCAAAGCGATGCCCTTCGCTCGCCTGGGCGAACGGGGCAAAAATTCTCTCCAGTTCATGCGGGGCGATTCCAACGCCGTCATCCGCCACTTCCACGCGCCATTCATTGACGCTTTCAACGCGCGTCCGAACGGCAATGCTGCCGCCGGTCGGCGTGAAGCGGACTGCATTCTTCAACACATTCCAGAATACTTGCTGCAGGCGCACGGCGTCTGCCTGAACCCATGGAATGATCGGGGAGAACTCGAACCGAACCTCAAGCTGCTTCTCCGTCGCTTCGGTCCGGAGCTTCTCCCAGCTTTTTTCCAGCAAATCGTGCAATTGGACCGGACACGGCTCCAGGTGCATTTTCCCATGGGTGATGCGCGTCATATCCAGCAGGTCATCGATCAGGCGCGCCTCCAGCTCGATGTCCTGGCGGATGGCCGCGAAGTCCTGGCGAACGTCCGCGGCCAGGCCCGCATCCCTCTCGCGTTCGCTGGCGAGCAGCAACGCGGGATTGAGCGGCGTGCGCAGCTCGTGGGACAGCGCGGCCAGGAAATCGTCCTTGGTTTTGGACGCGGCCTCGGCCTCCTCCTTCGCCTCACGCAAGGCCGCCTCTGCCAGTTTGGACTCGGTGATGTCCACCATCATCTTCACTGCGCCCACCAGTTCGCCGCATGAGTTGTGCAGCGGATGGGGATACACTTTCACGGCCCGCCGGCTTCCGTCAGGTCGCTCGACCACGATTTCCTGTCCGTAATGGGGCTTGTCCAGGCGGATGGTCCTAGCCATCGGACATTCCTCATGCGGCAACGGCGTCCCATCGGGCTTGTAGATGCGCCACGAGCCGCACCATAAATCCCGCCCAACATCCGGCTCGCGGCCCCACAGTTCTTTTGCCGCCTGATTGTAAACCACGATGCGACCCGCGGCATCGCAGGTGTAAATGGCGGCAGGCAGCGAATGAACGAGGTGACGGTAACGCTCCTCACTCTGGCGCAACATGTCTTCAGCCGCCTTTCTGTCCGTGATGTCCAAGGCCATGCCGACCACGAACCGCCGGCCGTCCTGAAGCAGCCCCGGTGAAGAGGCGTTGAAGGCCCAAATCCTTTTATGGCCGGCCCGGGTGATGACCTCGAATTCCATCTCCACCATGCCGGCGTTGCGTTCGAACAGGCTGCGGACGGCGCTGCGAACTTCGTTCGCGCCAAAACCGTAGGCGCGCGTCAGCCAGGCGTCGAAGGTGGGCGCGTCCTCGATGGTGTAGCCGGTCAATTCCGCCCAGGTCCTGCTGATTTGCAGAACCTGTCCGTCTTCCGCGTGCATGATGACGGGGATGGGGGCCTCGCCCGCCGCGAGCCGGAACTGCTCCTCGCTGCGGCTTAATTCGGCCGTCCTCTGCCGGACGCGCGCCTCCAGCTCATCATTGGTGCGGCGCAGGGTTTCCTGAATTTCGCGACGTTGCTTTATCTCGGCTTCCAGCGCCTCATTGGTGCGCGCCAGGGCGCGCGTGGTCCGGAACAATTCCACGAACACGCCGACCTTGGAGCGGAGAATCTGCAGGTTGACCGGCTTCGTCAGATAATCCACCGCGCCAACCCCGTAACCCTCGAGCACATCGGTGTCGGTGAGGAAATGGGCCGTGAGAAAGAGAATCGGGATGTGCTGGTTGCGCTTGCGCTGTTTGATCAGGCGGGCCAGTTCGATGCCCGACATGTCCGGCATCTGGATGTCGAGGATGATGGCGGCGAATTCATCCTTCATCAACGCCAACAAAGCCTCATCCCCTGAAATCGCGCGGATCAGCCGGTAATCGGGGGATGCGAGGATGGCTTCGAGCACTTCCAAATTTCGCGGCTGGTCATCCACCAGGAGGAGATTGACTATGTCCGTCACGCCCGTCGAGTGTGCTTGCGGCTCCATGTGATGATCTTTTGATTGGGGGAATCTTTTAAGAAGACACTCGGGCTTTTCTGAATTCGCATTCCATGCGTTGTCGGATCGGTTGAGAGTCGCCAAGTGACCTTGAGTCAACAAGGCCGGTTAGCTTTTACTTTACCGGCCCACCCCATGCAACCTGCAAAGCGCGAAGAAATTTAGGCTGCAAGTTGCCCAATCACCCTCCTCTCCCCACGCGCGAGCCTCGATGCAAACGACTGGTAGTGAACTCGGTTTTCCCCGCCGACGTTCCGGCACGGCTAACGCTTGAAAAATTTGTCCGTCTGCAGGACGCGAACGGACAAAGCAGCGAAACAGAACATTGAACTATGAATCTCAACCTTTTCATTGTTGCCGGCGTGACGCTTCTCTCTGCGGCCTTTGAATGCGGCGCAGCGGATCAATACGAAAACAAGGAGGCCAAGGACGAGCAACGATCACGCATCACGACGGATGGGCGTCTTGTTTTTCCTGCCAAGGCGAGCGACGTCATCGGCAAGCAGGTCATGAATCTCCAGAACGAAACTTTAGGCAAAGTGGGAGAACTTGCCGTGGACGTTGAGGCCGGGCGCGTGGTCCTCGTGATCCTCCATTCCGGAGGAATTCTTGGCGTCGGAGCCAAAAGCATCGCCGTGCCTCCAAAAACCCTTTCGTATGATCCATCCACGAAAACAATGCGCCTGGATCTGGACAAGGAAAAATTCAAAGGCGCGGTCCCTTTTGACATGTCCAAATGGGAGGATTCTTCCCCCACCAATTATCTGGTTGAAACTTACCGCTACTACGATCAGCGGCCTTACTTTGAAATCACGAATAACAAGGTGGAGCCGGTAAAACCGGGCCGCATGGAGAAGGCGGGCAGGATCATCGGCCTGCCGGTGGTGAACAAGGAGAACAAGAAGTGCGGCGACGTCAACGACCTGGTTGTGGACCTGCCCGCGGGCCGCATCGTCCATGTCATCGTTTCCTCCGGGGGATTTTTGGGCATTGGCGACGCCCTGAATGCAGTTCCTCCGGCTGCCTTCCGTCATTCGCCGTCGCGCCAGGCGCTGGTTCTGGACATCACCAAAGAGGAGCTGGCCCGCGCGCCTTACTTCAAAAACTCGCAGTGGCCTGATTTTAACGACGCCGCCTACTCGGAAAAAATCTACCGTTCGTACGGGGTTGATCCCTATTTCAACGCCGAAGCCGACAACACCGCGCGCAACGTGCGGGATCGCAAGGAGGAAAAACTGACGCCCCTAGATCAGGGAACCAGCGAAGCAGACGTGCAGACGACGCGGCAAATCCGCCAGGCCATTGTCGCCCGGGAAGATCTTTCCGTGAACGCGCGAAACGTGAAGATCATCACCGCCAACGGTCGGGTCACCTTGCGCGGCCCGGTCAATGACGACGCTGAAAGGCAGGCGATAGCCGCCATTGCCAGCCGCATTGCACAGGGCGAAAACGTGGACAACCAGATCGAAGTGAAACGTGAGCCGTACAAGGAGTGAACAGCCATTTGAAATGTCTCCTCAACCTCAACCCAGGAAAGAAAAGTTATGTCTAAAAAATCCGTCATCTGCATCGCAACTTCGGAAGCACAGGCCACCGGCATCGTGGATTGCCTGAAGGAGGAAGGATTTTCGAACAATGACATTTCCGCGTTGTTTCCGGACAAGTCCGGAACGCGGGATTTCGCCCACGAGAAGGGAACGAAAGCTCCCGAAGGCGCTGCCACCGGAGCCGGAACCGGCGCCGTGCTCGGTGGCGCGCTCGGCTGGCTGGCCGGGATTGGCGCATTGGCGATCCCCGGCGTCGGGCCTTTTGTCGCGGCCGGACCGATTGCGGCCGCGTTGAGCGGCGCGGCGGTTGGAGGCGCCGTGGGCGGAATCGCGGGAGCGCTCATCGGCCTGGGCATCCCCGAATACCAGGCCAGACAGTACGAGGGCAAAGTCAAGAGCGGCGGCATTCTCATCTCCGTTCACACGGAGGATTCGGAGGAGGTCGAATGCGCGAAGGAAGTTTTCCAACGGGCGGGCGCGACGGACATTTCATCCACGACCGAGGTGCCGGTCAGTTCAAGCAAGCCGGCAAAGGCGGATCGTTTCGCGGCCCGCTGAAGGCATGTTCATCAAAAAACTCGATTCATCCCATGAAAACAAAACATCTCGAACAACTCTTCTTTGAGGAACTGGCGGACATTTACGACGCGGAAAACCGTCTCACCCGCGCCCTTCCCAAGATGGTCCGGCTGGCCACGCATCCCGAATTGCGGGAGGCTTTTCAGGCCCATCTCGACGAAACCGAGCAGCACGTCGCGCGCATCGACGGAGTGTTCGAATCCTTCGGGCAGAAGGCGAAATCCAAAAAGTGCGAGGCCATCGTTGGTTTAATCAAGGAGGCCGAGGAGATTGCCTCCAACCACAAAGGCTGTCCGACCATCAATGCGGCGCTCATCTCCGCCGCTCAAAAGATCGAGCACTACGAAATCGCCTCTTACGGCTGCCTCGCCGAATGGGCCGACCAGCTTGGCAATGACACCGCCGCGGATCTGCTCCAGCAAACCCTGGATGAAGAAAAGGCCGCGGACAAGGCATTGACCTCGCTGGCCCGCCTGCGCTGCAACGAATCCGCGCAGGACGGTGTTATGGATGAAGAAGACATCCAGCGCCCGGGCATCAGTCGGGCCATCCAGCCGGCCAGGACTCGCCTGAAAACCTGACAAGGCCCGGCCACCACTCCTGCCGTTGCGACTCTTCCAAGCGGATTGATTTGCTTCCACTCTCAAGGGGAGCTCCCTGCCCGCGATGCTCAGCGTCGCGGGTGTTCGTTAAGATTATTTCGCCGCGGCGGCGTCGCGGGCCGGTGTTGACGCCTCATACCAATCACCGCGCAGCCAGTCGGCAAGCAGCTGGATGGATTGCGCGTCGAGGATTTGTTCCTTCGCAAAGCCGGGCATGCGGTCGTTGCGTTTGCTGTAGAAGCGGTCGTGCGCCGGATCGCTGATGAAGCCGATCAACCATTCGCGCGAGCCGTAGCCGGTGAGGTCGGGCGCGGAGGCGTCTTCGTCCGTCTTGCGGAACTGGTGGCATTCGGTGCAGCGCATGGTGTCGTTCGCCGCGAGGGCGCGGCCCTCCGCGATGACGGCCGCCTCGGCGGCATCGGCCGCGCGCTGGCGCTTCAAGCCGGCCTCGGCGGAGACGGCGGCGATGACCTTTTGCAATTGCGCCTTTTCCTCCGCGCTGAATCCGGCGATGTCGCGCTTGACGAAGCGCGCCATCTTGCCATCCCGAAACTTCGTTCCGCCGTAGTAGTTCGTGGCGGCGATCTTCTCCGGATCGAACATGCCGGCGAGCCATTCGCGCGAGGCGAAGCCATTGAGGTCGGACGCGGATTGCGGGTCTTTGGGAATGTTGCCGAGGCCATCGTGTCCCGCATGGCGATGGCAGCTCGCACAGTTTTTCGCGAAGAGTTTCGGCCCCTGCGTCAGGGGATCGTTGCGGAGCAGGTTCACCGCGCCGAGCGGCGGGATGCCCGAGGGCGATTGCGCGAGTTCCTGGACGCGGTGCGCCTCGAAGCGCGCGGCCTTCAAGCCGGCGATGTAGTCCGGGTTCCCCCGGTCCTCGGCGATGGCCAGCCAGGTCAGCAGCGCGGCGCCGCCCATCATCGCCCAGAGGAAGCCGAGGTTGAAGCGGTGGCCGAGCTTCCAGCCGCCGAGGAATGGCATCGCGAAGATCACGAGCAGGATCAACGTGGGGATGATGATCGCGCCCCACAGTTCCGTGCCGCCGGGGAAGTATTTCAGGAACTGGAACAGGAAGAGGAAATACCATTCTGGCCGCGCCGCGGAATACGGCTCCGATGGATCAGCGGGCGCGGTGAGCTCCGCGCCGCGCGTCCGGATGACGAGGAACAACACCGCGGCCAGCACCGCGAGACACGCGACGGCGTCCTTCAGGACTTGGTCCGGCCAGAACGCGGCATCGGGGCGCGTCCTCGGCTCCTTCGCCTTCAATCCATGCCGGCGGAAGAGATAGATGTGACCGACGAGCAGCGCGATGATCGACGCCGGCAACACGCCGGCGTGCAGCGCGAAGAAGCGCGTGAGCGTGTGATGGCCGTAATCCGCGCCGCCGATGATAAGCTTCTGAAGCTCGGGACCGATGAACGGCGTGATGGCGGCGATGCTGGTCGCGACCTTTGTCGCCCAGTAACCCTTCTGATCCCAGGGCAGCAGGTAGCCCGTGAGCGAAAGCCCCATGACCAGCAGCAGCAGGCCGAGGCCGAACCAGAAATTCATCTCGCGCGGGGCCTTGTAGGCGCCGTCGATGACCACCTGCATCAGGTGCAGCACGAGCAGGATGTTCATGGCCTGCGCCGTGTAGTGATGCAGGCCGCGCAGGAACCAGCCGCCGGCCATCTCGTTCTGGATGTAATAGACGCTTTCCCACGCCGTCTGCGAACTCGGGCTGTAGGCCATCCAGAGGAAGATGCCGGTGATGAACTGAATCACGAGGCAGAACGTCAGCGTGCTGCCCCAGACGTAACGCCACCGCGCGCCGCCGGGAACGTTCTCATACAGGGCGTGCCTGACGATGGCCCTGCAGCCCGTGCGTTGGTCAAGCCAGTTGAAGAGCGCATTCATGACACGACAATCTTCTCGTGAACACCCGCGCGGTAGTTCTCAAACTTCACCCACACCGCGCCGTCCTCGCCGACTCTCACGTCCATCGTGTCCAGCGGACGCGGGCTCGGGCTGCCCGCATCCTTGATCGCGCCGTCGAGCGCGAAGCGGCTGTTGTGGCACGGGCAGAGGTAGTTCTTCTGATCCGGCTGGTAATTCACGAAGCAGCCGGCGTGCGGACAGACCACGTTGATGGCCTGCACCTCCTTCGGCCCCGTCCTCCGCAGATAGACGGCGCCCACGCGCACCTCGGGATATTTGTTCCATGCGTCCCGCCGCTCGGACACCACGGGAAACTGCCTTGGAGTTCCGTCCTCCGGCAGGGCGTTCAACGTGGTGACGCGCAGGAACGATCCCGCCCTGGCCTTGTGCCGCAGCGGATCCAGCAGCGTCACCAACCCCGCGCCGGCCGGCACCAGCGTGGTCACGGCGCCAATGCCCACGGCGGCGGCCTTGACCAGAAAATCACGCCGCCCCGCCTGGGCCGAATCATTTTGTCCACTCATGCTTGCGAAAGAATTTCCCTCACCGAATGCGGTGCCGAAGACGGGCGGATAATGTTTGAGAACATGGCAAAAAGGCAAAGCGTATTTGCCCGTGGAATCACAAGGCCGCTTTCCAGGCCGGCTGGCGCGGCGGGAGTCCTGTCCCGCTGAAAAATTTTTGCAATTTGGAAAACCCTGTCTCACTCTTGCGCGCACATGAAGCAACCGCTCGCGCTGCTGCTCTACGAAAAGCTCCTGCCCGGAGGCCAGCTGGTCAACCGGCTGCAGGATATGGGCTATCGCGTGCAGCCGGTGCCGGGCCCGGCGGACCTGCTTCCGACCGCCGAACGCGAGATGCCGATGCTGGCGTTCATCGATCTCGAACCGCGCTTTGAAGCCATCTGCGAGGCGATTGCCAGGCTGCGGGGCAACCGCCCGACGAGCCACATTCCGGTGATTGCGTTCGCCGGCCAGCAGAACGCCCAGGCGCACGAGAAGGCGCGGCAGGCCGGAGCCACGCTCGTGGTGAACGACTCCGCCCTGCTCCTGCACCTCAACCAATTCCTCGAACAGGCGCTGCACGTCGAGTAAACGGCCCTCGTTCACGCAGCCGTTTCTTCAATGACTTTATGACCACACCTCCGACTGTGAAACTCGACCGCGGCATCCATGTGATGCACCTCTTCTATCGCATCGACCGGCTCCGCTGGGGCCAGCTGCCCGCAGGCGAATCCGCCAAGGCCCTGAAAAACCTCGAGGCCTTGTGCGCCGCCAATGCGGCCGAATCACATCCGCGCATCGTCACGTTCGCGAACGTCGGCGGCAAGGCGGACTTCGCGTTCATCCTCTATGCGGCGGAACTTGGCCGCGTCGGACAAATGCACCGCGAGCTGGAGGCCTGTTTCCCTCCCGGAATTTTGCAGCCGGTCTACACCTACCTGAGCGTCACCGAGCTGACGGAATACATGCCGACCGAGGAAGACAACCAGCGCATGTTGACCACGCAGGAGAAGCTCCAGCCCGGCACCGAGGCCTACGACAAACGCCTCGCGGAACTCACCGCGCGCATGAAGGAATACGAGCACTACCGTTTGTATCCCGAACTCCCGGACTGGGAGGTGATGTGCTTCTATCCGATGAACAAGCGCCGAGCCGGGAATGACAACTGGTACATGATCGACACGGCCACGAGGAAGAAGCTGATGGGCGGCCACGCGCGCGTCGGCCGCAAGTACGCCGGCCGCGTCTCGCAGCTGATCACCGGTTCCACCGGGCTGGACGATTGGGAATGGGGCGTGACGCTGATGGCGCATCAAGTCGATGCCATCAAGGAAATCGTGTATGAAATGCGCTTCGATGAAGTGAGCGCGCGCTACGGCGACTTC
>JBDHQG010000624.1:0-3112 GCA_039806925.1 Limisphaerales bacterium | reverse complement strand
TGAAATCCAACCGCAAGCTCGCTTCCGGGCCGAGAGTGACAAATGGGGAATTGGTCACAGTGAAATCCGTGAGAACTGATGGCGGAGTGGAGTTGACCGATGGCCGTGTGCTCGACGCGAGTTTCCGTGAGTTTCTGCCCGGCTACGCCGTCACGTCCTACGGCTCGCAGGGCAAGACCGTGGATTACGTCCTGTTCTCCGACTCCACCATCAAGGCGGCGACAAACGCGCAGCAATGGTATGTCTCCATCTCGCGCGGTCGGCGTGGCATCCGCATCTTCACGCCGGACAAGGAACAGCTCCGCGAGAACATCCTGCGCTCCGGCCATCGCCCGCTGGCGCTCGAATTGGCCGACGGGATTCGCCCACGGAACGCATCGCAGCTCTGGCGGCGGCTCCAAGGACGATTGTTGCGCTTCGGGCGCAAGGCGGTCGCGAACCTGCGTCGTGTGAATTTCCTACGCCCGAGAACACAATCAACCACCTCAAACCATGAGCATCAAAGCACCCGAATGTTGGGCGAGTGACGCTTCCGCCAAGCTGCTTCGCATCGAAGTCAGCCCGGAGAAATCGCTTCTCCTGAAGTATGACCAACTGATCCACGCCGAGTTCGACACGGCCGAAAAGGAGCAGCGGCTTCGATTGTCCTTTGCCACGCACGAGGTAGTCATAAGCGGCCACGCGCTGCGACGCATCGAAACGGCACTGCAACGAATGGAACTTTCCTACCTTGCCGCCGTGCCTGCCAAACTCGTCCCAAGCATGAACGAAGGCCAACCAGTCATTCGAGAGATACGTGTTTCGGAGATTGCTGATCCTGCAATTACGAAATAGCCATTTCGTGTATCTGATACATCTACAGGCGGTCGTCTCACGCGATACTGGTTTTCGACTTGGCCGAATCTGACGCCCACAATGGCGACGATTGGCGGTGGTAAGCGATGTCGCGAGACAAACAACTTCGAGACGTGAAGCTTGAGGAAGTCGTCGAGAAACGGCGGCTCAATCAAGCACTCACCGCCAAGGAATTTGCAGTCTTGGCGGGCATTTCTTACTCCACAGCCCGTGACTGGTTCCACACTCCCGGATTCCCAGCCTTCCGGGGTGTGGTCTTTTGGCCCGATTTCGAGGAATGGCGCAGAAAGAAGAACGGACTGAACACAGCGGCCCCCGCTCACTCAACCGAACGTGGTGAACCGGCATCAGTCGATTCTCCAACACTTCCTTTCCGTAGGGCTTTACCAAGGCAGGCTGCGGGCATCCTTCAAGACGCTGGCGTTCTGTAGAACTCGCACAGCGATCACTTAACTCAACTGTCGGACTGAATCACGCTGGATGGCTTTTGTGCTGGTGAATTTTACTGCACTTTTACTGCACTGATTCGTAAGTCCTTTAGTATCAGTGGAGCGGGTGAAGGGAATCGAACCCTCGTCTCAGGCTTGGGAAGCCCACATTCTACCATTGAACCACACCCGCGTCCGTATGACTGGACATTCCTTTACCAATTCCCTCGCGGGCGTGCAACTGGTCATTGCGGCACCATCTTATTTTTTGGAGAAGCTGTTGTAGCTGATTTCCAGCCAGCGGTTCGCGTTGGTGAAGCCTGAACCCCCAGTCCTCTTTTCACGAGGCCGGTTGTTTCGACCAGCATGTCACGGTAATTTTCGAGGCATACTTTCATTGCCAAGGCTCTGTGGCCGGTAATGATCTTCGCGTCGGTGGAAATCAATTGGATTGCTGCCTACACATTCTCAAGCAATCCGGCCACGCGTCGGCCGCCGCCGAGATCCATGAATGGGAAGCGGCCGTTGAAAACCTGGTCGCCCATGTCGATTTGCTTGTCACGTCAATCATGCCGACGACTAAAGTGTAATTGTGAATTCGGGTGAATCAGTTCGAGGCGATGGGCCGGAGATCAAATTCGTGACGTCCCATCGCTCTCAGAGATTCTCAGCGGGCGGGTTCGAGATACTTCGACAAACGGCGCGAGGCGAGTTGTTCGATCGTCTGGCCCGGCTTGCGAACAAGGTGCAGGGCTGCGCGTGGGGTGGCTTCGACCTGTTTCAATCCTTCCTTTGGACCGAGAACGCTGACAGCGGTGGCAAGGGTGTTGGCGGTGATGCAATCCCTGGCGATCACCGTGACCAGGCTGTGATCGGTCAAACCATATCCCGTCCGCGGATTCACGATGTGCGAGTATCGAACGCCATCGATCTCCACATGCTGAAACAGGTCGCCGGATGTTCCCAGGCCGGCGTTGCGGAGAAGGAGGTGGCGTTCAGGCGGGGCGTTGGTCACGTCGAGCGGGGCGAGGGTGATTCTCCAGCCGGGCTTTCCGGGCGGCGGTTCGCCTGCGGCCATATCGCCTCCACCCGTGACGAGCGCGTGCTGAATGCCATGATTGCGGAGCACCTTCAATGCTTCGTCTATCGCGTATCCCTTCGCGATGGAACCCAGGTCGAGCCGCATGTGGGGCGCCAGCAAGGTGGCTGTCCGGTTGCGTGAATCCAGTTGAATCTTGTGCCAGCCGACGGCCCCCAGCGCTTCGGCGAGCAGTTCCGGCCGCGGAAGTTTTTTCTCCCGCCGCGCCTTCCGCCAGAGGCTCACGCACGGGCCGACGGAGATGTCGAAGGCGCCGTCGGTTTGCCTGGAGATCTGTTGCGCACGGGACAGGACAAACCAGAGATCCGGGCTCAGCGGAATCGCGCGAGATTCGCCGGCGGTCCGGGACAGCCGGCTCAATTCGCTGTCGGTATCGTAGTCGCTCAGGATGTCATTGAGCTGTGAGATGCGGGCGAATGCCGCCCGCGCGGCGTCGTCCGCAGCGGTTTGATTGGCGGCGTAGAGCACCATCCGGAAGGGCAGTCCCATTTGCGGCTGGGAATACTCGTGGCGATGCAGGTTGTCCCGCGTGTCGTCGGGAATGGTGCGGCATCCGGCACCGATCAACAGGACGGAGGCTCCGGCGAACGCCCAGACTCCGCGCACGAAATTCAGCGGCATAGGCCCTCAGGATGGCGTTCATCAAGCGGGACGTCCAGTCAACTGGCGTCGCGTCATCTTCCGTCTTGCGCTGTGGCGCGCGGCGATTAGCCTCCTTCAAAAATTCCGA
>JBDHQG010000623.1:0-3116 GCA_039806925.1 Limisphaerales bacterium | reverse complement strand
CGGCCTCTTTTCTTTCCGGCCCCAAAAGCTTTCAGAGCATTGCTGCCCGAATGACCTTACATTGACGACGATGACCGTTTGGCCCGACACGACAATACCCAGGAAAATCTATGCGAATACTCGTGGCTGACGACGACGCCAAGGCCGCCGGCCTGCTGGTGCAGGGCCTGAAGGCGGAGGGATACGCGGTGGATCTCGCGACCGATGGAGACGAGGCTGTCTGGCTGGCGGAGACCAATCCATACGATGCGCTGGTGCTGGACGTGATGATGCCCGCCAAGGACGGGTTTACCGTCGTGCGGCATCTGAGGAAGAAGGGAATCTCCACTCCGGTCATCTTTGTGACGGCGCGTGGCGAAGTGGAGGATCGAGTCCGCGGGCTTGACGCCGGCGGCGATGACTACCTGGCCAAGCCGTTTTCGCTGGCGGAACTGCTGGCCCGGCTTCGCGCGATGTTGCGACGCCAGCGACCGCAGGCGACGAATGTGCTGCGCCTGGGGGATCTCGAAATGGATCTGCTCTCGCGCAAGGTGCGCCGGGCCGGGCAGGACATCGTGCTGACCAACCGCGAGTTCGCCCTGCTGGAGTTCCTGCTCGTCAACTCGCCGAAGCCCGTCAGCAAGATGGCGATCGTCGAGCATGTGTGGGATCAGCACTTCGATTCGCAGACCAACGTGGTGAACGTCTACGTGAATTATCTTCGCAACAAGATCGACCTGCCGGGCAGCCGGCCGCTCCTGCACACCGTGCGCGGAGTCGGCTTCGCGTTGAAGGACGAGTGATGAAATCCCTGCGCACAAGGCTGACGCTCTGGTTCACGCTCGGGTTCGTGGCGGTGACGGTCATCCACATCACCTTCACCTACCGGCGCCTGGATCTGGAGCTGCGCAAGGACACGTTCGAACGGGAGAACAAGATCAATCCGAACTGGATTCTGCACGGCAGCTACACCGAGGAGGAGGTGGAGAATATCATGGCGGAAATGCTTCGTTCGTCGCTCGTCATTTCCGTGCCGCTGGTCCTCGTGATCATCGGGCTTGGCTACTACATCGCGCGGCAGTCGCTGCGGCCCATCGAGAATCTCAACCGCCAGCTGCAGGCGATCAACCCCGGCACGCTCGGGCGCCAGGTCACGCTGCCCGAGGGAGACGAACAGTTCCGCAGCCTGTCGCGGCACTTGAACGACATGCTCAAGCGGCTCGAAGGATCCTTCCTGGAAATGAGCGAATACGCCGCGAAGGTCGCCCATGAACTGCGCACCCCGATCACCATTCTGCGCCACAAGGTTGAACAGGCCGATGGCCACATCGACCCCGAGATGGCCGAGGATTTACAGGAGGAGCTGCTGCGGTTGAACCATGTGGTCGAACAATCGCTGCTGATCGCCAAGGCGGGACAGGGCCGGCTGATCTGGCATTGCGAAAGGGTGGACCTTTCCGAGCTTGTCGCGGATCTGGTGAAGGATTTCGATCTCCTGGCCCGGGCCCAGGACCGGCAGATGAGGTTCGATTCCACGCCGGGCTGCATCGTCGAGACAGACGCCAAGTATTGCCGCCAGATCATCCACGCCCTTTTCACCAATGCGCTCATCCACGGGCGTGGAAACATCCGGGTGCGCCTGGGCCGTCGCGGAGCTCGTGTCTTCTTCACGACCATGAACGAAGTGCGCTCGTCCCCGACGGTGGCCGAGCTGACGTTGGGACTCGGGCTGCGCGTCGTGCGCGCCCTCGTCAGCCGGCAGCCCACGATGACGTTTCGCCAGCGCCACGGCAGCCGCCGGCACGCGAGCCGTCTGGGCTTCGCGCCCTGTGTGCCCGGGGAAACTCCGGCGCAGCATCCGCCCCTTCATTCGATGGCGGCGGGAATCTAGGAGAGCGTGTGTTTGATCGAATTCCAAATCTTGCCGCCGTGGCCAGGCCGCCCCGCTCGTTGAAGTCGGTGGCGACGGCGCTGGCCTTGTGCTGCGCGGGGCGCGTCACGTCGTCCGCGCAGAATCATGCGGACTACAAATACGAGCTCTACACCGAGGACGCGGATCGCATTCTCGTTCAAACGCACTCGGCCCTGTTCGATCAAAAGCTCGCGCCCAACGTGGCATTGAAAGGATCGCTGGTTTACGACGGCATTTCCGGCGCGACGCCCACCGGCGGCCCGCCGCCGCCCGGCGGCTCGCGGGTGCCGACCATTGAAATCGATGACATCCGGCGCGCCTTCGTGCTCGAACCGCGTTTGTCCCTCGGCCGGCACACCGTGGCGCCACAGGTGGCGTACAGCAAGGAGGAGGACTACAAATCGCTCGGCCTGTCGCTCAACTACCTCGTCGATTTCAACAAGCGCAACACCGCGTTGAATTTCGGCGCCTCGCACAACTGGGATCGCGTGGAGGGCTTTCATCTCGGCGCGCGGAGCGAGCGCAAGGAGTCCACCGATCTGCTGCTCGGCGTCACGCAAGTGCTGGGCCCGTCCACTTTGTTCAACGCCACGCTGACGCTGGGAACGGCCAGCGGTTACCTCTCGGATCCCTACAAGGGTTTTCGTTTCACCGGTTATCCTGATCCCAACGCGCTCTTTCCCGAGAAACGTCCGGGCCATCGCACGAAACAGATCGTTTCCACCACGCTCACCCAGTTCATCGAACCGCTGGAGGCGAGCGCCGAGTTTACGTATCGCTTCTACCATGACTCCCACGAGCTCACCGGCCATACGCTCACGCTGGAATGGTTTCAATCCGTGGGGCGCCGGGTGACGCTGTCACCCTTGGTCCGGTATTATCGCCAGTCGGAGGCCTACTTCTACCGGCTCAGTTTCGACGCGGATCCGTCCGACACGGAGAACCCGCCGCTGGTTCCCATCCCGCAGTTTTATTCCGCCGATTACCGGCTTTCCGCGCTGCAGACGTGGACGTATGGCGTGGGGCTGGCGGTCCGGTTGGGCCGGCAAACTTATTTCGATGCGGCCTGCAAGCGCTACGAGATGCGCGGGCTGGATCGGGCCACGCCGCAGAGCAGCTACGCCCGGGCTCATGTTTACACAGTGGGACTGCGGTTTCACTATTGAGGCACACCATGAAAAACACACTGTCGAGACGCGCGGCATTGAGGGCCATGATGGCGGTC
>JBDHQG010000622.1:0-3118 GCA_039806925.1 Limisphaerales bacterium | reverse complement strand
CAGCAGATAGCCGTGGCAATGCTTGATATCGACGAAGTCCGCACCCACCTCGTGCGCAATCTTCGCGGCGCGGATGTAGCACTGGATAAGCTCCTCGATCTCGGCGTCGGTGAAGACCTGCGCATCGCTCGTCACGTTGAACTTGCGGTCTAGGATCGGATGCCGGAAGGCGACGCGCGGTTCCATGCGCTTCTTGTCGGTCGGCTTGCAGAAGCGCCCGGAGTGCGTGAGCTGAAAGCCGATGATGAGATCGTCCGCCGTGCCGTAACGCTCGCGATGCGCCTTCGCGAGAAGGTCGCGAATCTCCGCGAGGTCGCCCTTGTTCTCCTCGGTGATGATGAGCTGATTCGGATTCGCACGTCCGTCCGGGCGCACGGCCATCGCTTCGCCGCCGTAGATGACCTTCGCGCCGCTCTCGCCGAAGCGTTGCCAGCGTCGGCGCACCTCGTCCGTCGCGCCGCCGGTCGTGGTGGCGTCCCAGCCTTCCATCGGATGAATCGCCCAGCGATTCCCGATGCGCTTTCCGTTCACGGTGACGTTCGGAACCGGCTGCACGAGCGGCGAATCAACCCCAGGCGCAATGGCGTCTTCGCACGGCAGATTGAGGCCGAGCGCCGCGACGTGGTTGCGAAAGTCAGCGACGGTTTTCAGTGTCGGGATGCGGGTGAGTTTGAATGGTTCAGGCATTGAGCTTGACGCATGACACCATCGCATCATCGATGGGTCAAGCAGGCGTGGCTTGCCTGCCGAATACAGCGAGGGGGCCTTATCGGGATGCTCCTGCTGTGGCGGTCAATGTTCCACGCATCTCCAGCTCCAGCAGCAGGCGCTTGCGCCAGAGGCCGCCGCCGTAGCCGCTGAGCTTCCCGTCCTTGCCGATGACGCGATGGCACGGCACAAGGATGTAAATCCGGTTCGTGGCATTGGCTCGGGCGATGGCGCGCACGGCGGACGACGAACCGGCTTTTCGCGCGACGGCTTCGTAGCTCGCTGTCTTCCCGTGCGGGATTCGCTGGAGTTCGCTCCAGACACGTTCCTGAAACTGAGTTCCCCGCATCGCGAGCGGAACGGAAAACGCGCGCCGTTCTCCGGCGAAATACTCCTTCAACTCCCGCCGGAGCTGGCGCAGCACGGCATTGTCCCCGGGCAGCACGGGGAGCTGGAAGCGCCGGCGCATTTCAGCGTAGCTGCGTTCCAAACCGCGACGGTCGGCAAACTCCAACTGGCAGAGCGCCTCGTCGCTGGCGGCGGCGAGCATGGGGCCGAGCGGGGTTTCGAGCAGGGCCACGCGGAGGCAATCATCGCTCCGCCGGCTGGTGGCCGGCGCGCGGCCAAACGCCTGCGTGAACGCGGAGCGGAACCCGCTGTGTGATTCGAAGCCGTGGCTGAGCACCACGTCGTCGAGCGGTTCGCCGGAACGAATCTGCGTGAACGCGCGCGACAGGCGCAATCCACGGCACCACGCGGCGAAGGTCATGCCGTGATGGGATTGGAACCAGCGTCGCGCGCGTTCGGGTGTGACGCCAAGTGAACGCAGATCGCGTGATGAGATTTTTTGGTCCGGCGTTTCCGCGGCGCGCCGCATGAGTTGCGCGACCCATTCGGGAGGCCGTCCGCTGGCAAGCTCGGGGCGACAGCGTTTGCACGGGCGGTAGCCAGCGCCGATGGCGTCGCCTGCGTTGCGGAAGAATTCCATGTTCTCACGTTTGGGCCGGGACGGGCAGGAGGGACGGCAGAAGACGCCGGTGGTTTTCACGCCGAAGTAAAACACGCCGTCGAAGCCGGCATCGCGTCGCTTCCAGGCTTCGATCATCTGTCGTTCGGACAAGGCGTTGGCCGCAGTTTTCATGGCGACAAGAATAGCAGCATCGTCCACCGAAAAAGCGACACGACGTTCGCGCGACGCTCAATCAAGCGCGTCACGCATCGCGGCGAACATGCTTTTCCCGGAGGCGGCGGCGACGGGCTGCTTGCTGCGGGCGGCGGTGTTCTCGACGAGTTCCTGCGGAAGCTCCTTGAGAAACGGGGAGGGATGACACGGCATCGTCTGGCCGTATTTTTTGCGGCCGAGACAGTAGCTCAGCATGAGCGTCTGCATCGCGCGCGTGATGGCCACGTAGAACAGGCGGCGCTCCTCGTCGAGCGTGCCTTCGACTTTCGAGCGAGAGTGCGGCAGGAGGCCGTCCTCGAGTCCCACGACGTAAACGTGCGGAAACTCCAGGCCCTTGCAGCTGTGCATGGTGATGAGCGTCACGGCGTCGCCCTGGGCTTCCTTCTCGTCCTCGCGATCACTGTCGAGCGTCAGCTCTTCGAGAAAATCCTGGAGCCGTTCGGTGGGGATGAGCGAAGGATCACCGTCGAGGTCATCGATCAGATCGGTCAGGTTGCGCACGCGGTTGTCGGCGGTCTCGACGTTCTTTTCCGAGCGGCGCAGGTCGGCGATGTAACTGATTTCGTCGAGGAACTTCTCGGCCCACGGCTTGAGCATGAAGCTGGAGTCGGCTTCGAGCTGGGCGCGGGTGTGATCGATGAACTGGAGAAATTCCTGGATGCTCTCGCGGGTGCGGGCTTGAAAGCTGTCCTGCACGTCGGTGTGGCGCATCGCGGCGTAAACCGAGCAGCCGCGCTCGTGGCTCGCCGAAAGCAAACGTTCCATCGTGACATCGCTCAAGCCGCGCGCCGGGACGTTCGCGATGCGGAGCAGGCTGGTGTCGTCGTGCGGGTTGATGAACATCTTGAGGTAGGCGAGGAAATCGCGCACCTCGCGGCGGTCGAAGTAGCTCTGACCGCCGATGAGGTTGTAGCGAACTTTCGCCGCGCGCAGGGCCATTTCGAGCGGACGGGCCTGCAGATTGGTGCGGAAGAGAATGGCCTGCTGCCCCCAGGGAATGCGGCGCATGAGGCGGGCGGCTTCGATTTCCTCGACGATGGTGCGGGCTTCAATCTCGTCGGACTCGAACTCCTCCAGAATGATCTTGTTGCCCTGGCCGTTCTCGGACCAGAGCTGCTTGCCGCGGCGCTGGAGTTGATGCCAACCCCGTTCCAGGCACCGTGCGCGAGTCCGCTGATGATCCGCAATCTCACCGTGCTGAAAGGCGACGCGCCGGAGAAGTGCACA
>JBDHQG010000621.1:0-3123 GCA_039806925.1 Limisphaerales bacterium | reverse complement strand
TTCTCCTCGTCGTCCTCGCCAAACCCCGGCTTGTGCGCGACCTGGATGACCACCACCGACGGCGACACCTTGTCCGCCACCTCGACGAACGCGCGGTTCAACTGCCGGGCAAGGTCGATGGGCGAAATCTCTTTCGTGACCTCCGCCGCCGGCGACTGCAGCAGCATTCCGGACAGTGCCATCGCGGCGAGGACGGGGCGGGACAGGCATTTCAATTTCATAGCTCGTTATCGGATGAGCCCCGGTTCAGGCGAGGCGCGTTCCGTTTCCAACGCAAAGATGCCAGCCGACGCCCGCCGGTCAACAGATTCAACAAGCCCTTCCTTTCGCGTAACACGCCGCAACACGCGCCCCTCCTTGCCACCGCTCCGGCTTCCGGCTTAGCCTGACTCCGCTATCAGCACACCACCAATGGCCGACACAGTTTCATCTCACTTTCTCGCCGGCGTGATCGAAGGCTTCTACGGACAACCGTGGAACCAGTCCGAACGTCTCCAGCTTTTCGACTGGATGACGGCGTGGCGGTTGAACACCTACCTCTACGCGCCGAAGGACGACATGAAACACCGCGCGCTCTGGCGCGAGGAATACACCATCGCCGAACTCGCCCAGCTCGAAAGCCTCGTCGCCGCCTGCAAAACCCGCAGCCTCCGCTTCATCTACGCGCTGAGCCCCGGCCTCGACATCCGCTACAGCGATTCCTCCGAAACCTCCCGGCTCAAGAAACGATTCGAGCAACTGCGCTCCGCCGGCTGTGAAAACTTCGCGCTGTTGTTTGATGACATTCCGGATCGCATGACCGCCGCCGATCACGAACGCTTCGGCTCCTTCGCCTCCGCCCAATGCGCCGTCACCAACGATCTTTTTCGCTGGCTTCGCGAACGAGGCACGCGCGGACGTTTTCTCTTTTGTCCCACGCCGTATTGCGGACGCATGGCCGAACGACAACTCGGCGGCGCTGGCTACCTCGAAACCGTCGGACGCGAACTCCTGCCCGAGATTGACGTCTTCTGGACCGGACCCGAAATCATCTCGCGCGAGATCACCGTTCCTCACGTGCGCGAGCTCCAAACACTCCTCCGCCGCAAACCGCTCATCTGGGATAATCTCCACGCCAACGACTACGACGGACGCCGCTTCTACTGCGGCCCCTACGCCGGACGCGCGCCGGAGCTTCGTTCCGAAGTCACCGGCCTCCTGCTCAATCCCAACTGCGAGTTCGCGCTGAACTTCATTCCATTCCGAACGCTCGCCGCGTTCACACATACCGGTCGGGAATGGGATCCGCGCGCCGCCTACCTCGCCGCGCTGCGCGAATGGCACGCGCATTTCGAAACCATCAGCCAGCCGCTCGCGTTCAATGACCTGTTGCTGCTCGGCGACTGCTACTACCTCCCGTTCGAGAACGGCGCCACTGCGGAAGCGTTCTACCAATCCGCACGGACTCTGCTGAGCAAGCATCCCTCGCAGTGGGGCGCAGACGCCACCGCTTTCCGCGCGCAAGCGCAGCGGCTCCGCGACTGTTGCGCGCGCCTCACGGAACTGAAGAACCGCCCGCTTTTCTACGCGCTCAGTCGGCGCATCTGGGAACTGCGCGAAGAACTCGACCTGCTCGATCGCTACGTCGCCGGCAAGGGCGACGGCAAATTGCCGGACGCGCCATGCAGCTCCGACTTTCATCTGCCGAGAACTTACCGCGGCGGTTTCGTCCCAAGCCTGCAACGGCTGCTCGATCCACATCCTGACGGCACCTTCACGCCCTGCGCTTCAACTCATGAGTGAATTCACCATCCGCCTCGCGCGCCCGGACGACCGGGCCGGCGCCTACCACGTCTGCATGAAGACCGGGAACTTCGGCCAGGACGGCGAGCCGTTCTACCGCGAAGATCCCGATGCGCTGGGCCGCATTTTCGTCGGACCTTATCTCGCCTTCGAACCCGAACTCAGCCTGATTCTCGAAGACAAACTCGGCGTGTGCGGCTACGCGTTGGGCGCGTTTGATTCCCGGAACTTTTACCATCGCTACGAAACCGAGTGGCGTCCGAAGCTCTGCGCCCAGTTCTCCGAACCGACCGGCGGTCCCGCGACGTGGAGCCGCGTCCAGAACGTCCACAGTTGGTATCACCATCCCGATTACTTCACGCCAGAGCCCTACGAACTCTATCCCTCGCATCTCCACATCGATCTGCTGGAGCGTGCCCAAGGCCGCGGCTTCGGTCGGCGAATGCTGGAGCAGGTGATGAACAAGCTCCGCGACCGCGGTTCGCCCGGCGCGCACCTCGGCGTGAGCATGCTCAACACGCCAGCGTTCGGTTTCTACGCCAAGCTCGGCTTCCGCGAACTCATCCGCGTCGGCGAAGACAAGGACGGCTGCATCTACATGGGCAAATCACTGCGCAACTAATCCTCAGCGGAGTGCGCCCGTCCCCGGGCGCAGAAGCGTCCGACTGCCCGCAGACGCGGTGGTATTCCGGAATCGTGAACTCTCCAATCCGTCTGCACCCGAGGACGGGCGCACTCCATTGGTGATGAAACCTCGTTTCGAGATTGCGCGCCGGGCGCTTCCTTGACTTCATCTCCGGGACGTCCCAACAGAACAGAATTCAGCATGGCCCAAAAACTCGCGCTGCTCGGCGGCACACCGATTCGCAAACGTCGCTTCACCTCGTGGCCCATCTTTGGCAAGCCGGAGGAAAAGCGACTGCTCAAGACGCTCCGCAGCGGCAAATGGGGTCGCCTGCACGGGCCCGAAGTCGCCGAGTTCGAGCGACGCTTCGCGAAGATGCACGGCTGCAAACACGCGCTCGGTGTCGTGAACGGCACCGTCTCGCTGCGGATCGGACTCATGGCCGCGGGTATTCAGGCCGACGACGAAGTCATCGTTCCGCCCTACACGTTTCTTTCCACCGCGTCCGCCGTCGTCGAGTCGAACGCCATTCCCGTCTTCGCGGATGTGGAGCTCGACACGTTCAATCTCGATCCGAAGGCGGTTGAAGCCGCCATCACCCCGCGCACGCGCGCCATTATTCCCGTCCACTTCGCGGGCCAGGTCGCGGACATGGACGCCCTCATGGCCATCGCGCGGAAGCACAAGCTCGTCGTCATCGAAGACGCCGCGCACGA
>JBDHQG010000620.1:0-3127 GCA_039806925.1 Limisphaerales bacterium | reverse complement strand
TTCCTCGTGACTTGCTTCCTCGTGACTTGGGACCGGGCTTCTTCCCGCCCGGCCACCTCGTTGCGGGTTGCTCTGGCGCTGCCCGGCCAGCGCAGACGTGGAACCGCCGTTCTGGGCCGACATCCGGTTCTCTTGCTTCTTCTTGGGCGGACCCTTGGGCCGGCCCTGCCTCTTGGGAGGCTGCGGTTGATCTGACATAATGATTAGATTTTACTGCTAAAAAACTTCGTAGCGAAACGACCGCCTGCGCAAAGCCGAGGTTGGGAACGCAGCGTTCGTTTTGTTGGATTGGCCGGGATGGAAAGTTTGCTTTCTGCCCCCAGTCAACTCGGAGATGAGACTGGCTTAATTCAGTTCACTCAATACGGCAAGGGAAATCTCGCCGTAAGTTCACGGACACGTTGGCGGACGGCGTGTGCGGCGTCAACATTCTTTATATCCATCAATACTTCGCTGATCATGTCGGCAATCGCCGCCATCTCGCCTTCCTTCATGCCGCGCGTCGTGACCGCGGGCGTGCCGACGCGAATGCCGCTGGCCTGGAACGGCGAGCGCGTTTCAAACGGAATCGTGTTCTTGTTCACCGTGATGCCGGCTTCATCGAGCGCGATCTGACAATCCTTGCCCGACACGCCGCGCGCGCCGACATCAACCAGCGCGAGATGATTGTCCGTGCCGCCGCTGACGAGGCGGAAGCTGTTTTGCTTGAGACCTTCCGCCAGCGCCTTCGCGTTCTTCACGATCTGTTGTTGATACGCCTTGAAGCCCGGCTGCATCGCCTCGTGGAAGCACACCGCCTTCGCCGCGATCACATGCATGAGCGGACCGCCCTGGATGCCGGGGAATGCCTGCGAATCGATCTCCTTCGCATATTTTTCCTTGCACATGACGAGGCCGCCGCGCGGACCGCGCAACGTCTTGTGCGTGGTCGTGGTCACAAAATCCGCGTGCGCAATCGGGCTCGGGTGTTCACCCGCCGCGACGAGGCCCGCGATGTGCGCGATGTCCGCCAGCAGCATCGCGCCGACTTCCCGGGCGATCTCGCCCATGCGCGCGAAGTCGATGATGCGCGGATACGCGCTCGCGCCGACGGTGATCATCTTCGGCTTGTGCTCCCGCGCCATCTGCGCGAGCTGATCGTAATCGATCCGCTCGTCGTCCTTGCGCACGCCGTAATGGATGATCTCGAAAAACTTGCCGGAAAAGTTCGCCTTGTTGCCGTGGGTCAAGTGGCCGCCGTGGCTCAGGTCCATCGTCAGCATCTTGTCGCCGGGCTTCAGGAACGCGAAGTACACCGCCATGTTCGCGCCGCTGCCGGAATGCGGCTGCACGTTGGCGTGCTCGGCGCCGAAGAGCTTCTTCGCGCGATCGATCGCCACCTGCTCCACCGTGTCCACGTTCTCGCAGCCGCCGTACCAGCGCTTCTTGGGATAACCTTCCGCGTACTTGTTGGTCAGGACGGAGCCCTGCGCCTCCATCACGGCCGGGCTGGTGAAGTTTTCGCTCGCGATCAGCTCGATGTTTTCCTGCTGACGCTGGCGTTCAAGATTGATGGCTTGGGAGATTTCGGGATCAACGTGGCTGAGTTTCAAATCCATAAGTTCAGTTGCAGGTTCAAACTTGTTTACGCGGCGCTCGTGGCGGCCGCCTTCAAACTTCGCGTTCAAAAACGCATCCACCGCCTTCAAGGTGGCGTCCAGGTCGGCTCCTTCCGCGCCGAGACAGAGGATGTTCGCGTTGTTGTGCCGGCGCGCCATCTCGGCCGCATGCGCGTCCGTGACGAGGGCGGCGCGCACTCCGGGCACCTTGTTCGCGGCGATGCTCATGCCGATCCCGGTCGTGCAAATCAGGATGCCAAATTCGTTTTGCCGGTCGACCACGCTCCGCGCGACGGCCTGGGCGTAATCCGGGTAATCCGTTGAATCCTTCGAGTGCGCGCCGAAGTCCGACACCGTCAAACCGCGCTTCTTCAGCTGGCTCTTCAGGAATTCCTTCAGCTCGAAACCACCGTGATCGGCCCCCATCGCCACCGTTTTGGGCGGCGCAGCCTCGCGCGGGCCGCCGGCCGCGGCCGTTTGTTCGACGAACCGCAGCATGGAGGCAATGCCCTGCTCAATTTGATCGCGGCAGTTCTGGTAGACCTCCAGCGAGCCGCCAATCGGATCGGAGATGTCGTTCTCGAAGCTGTCGAGCGTGTCATCAAACTCGCGCAGGAGAAACGTCTTCTCCGCCGCCTGCGGGTATAACAACATGATGGCATCGACGTGGCTGTGCGTCATGCCGAAGATGTAGTCCGCCCGCCTCACCAAATCCGCCGTCAACATCCGGCTGCGTTGCCGGCTGATGTCAATGCCGATCTCGCGCAACGCCTTCACGGCGTGTTCGCTCGGCGGCAGACCATCGATGGCCCCCACCCCGGCGGAGAGGACTTCGTAGTCGCCCCGGCCCTTGGTGGCATGGCGAAACAATCCCTCCGCCATGGGGCTGCGACAGATGTTGCCGGTGCAGACAAAAAGGATGGTCTTCATTCCAGACTCAATGGGGATCAAATTGGGCGCGGCCTTCCAAAACGTCAACGGCGAAATCCATTTAGGTCGAATGTCACGCGTTCATTTCGCGCCGAAAACTCAACCATTCGCCGCTTTCGGCAACCGCATGAAACGCCTCAACAACACGGCAATCCAGACCGCCAGCATCGCCAGAAAACCGCCCGTCACCACCAGGAGATTTCCCATGGACAGATGGGGAGGCGATTGGCGGTTGGCATCGGCCACCATCCAGTGGCAACCCGTCACGAACAAGACCGTCGCGCACCCCAGCCACAGCGAGTGAGCGAACAGGAAATTCATGGATTCCCGTTTCCGATCCGGTGCCAGCCAGTAATCGCGATGCGGAATATTGACGAGACCCACGGGAAGGAACCGGCAACAATAGACAACCACCGGTACCAGCAGCGGAAACCCGAGACCAAAGGTCATCATGAATCGAAGGTGCGATTCCCGGGACATCCAGCCATCAGGACGGCCCGACGCGGCAAAGTGAGTTGCGATTCGTTCGGGCAGCGAGTGGCGCGTGGTCAACACCACCAGGACAAATCCAACGTAGAGCAGCGCCAGGAAAATGAGCG
>JBDHQG010000619.1:0-3137 GCA_039806925.1 Limisphaerales bacterium | reverse complement strand
CTTCCGCGGCGACTTGTCATCAAGGCGCCATGCAAACTCCCGAATCGCACCTCTCGCGCCGTGATGCCCTGAAGTCCACCCTCGTCGCCGCCTCGGCTTTCACCGCCGGCGCGCTCGCCCCGGGCAACGCCGTCGCCGCGGAACCCGGTCGTGCGCCGGACGCGCGACGCGCCTCGCCGAAGCGTTACGACATGAAGAAGTCAATCAACCTCTGGGCGTTCCCCTACCCCGACCGCATGAACCTGCGCGAGTGCCTGCAACTCGCCAAGGATGCGGGCTTCGACGGCATCGAGCTGAACTATGATCTCGACAACGATCTCTCGCCCAAACACGGCACCAAGGATTACGAGAAAATCCGCAAGATGGCCGACGACATCGGCATCGCCATCAGCGGCCTGTGCTCGTTCCTCTTCTGGCCTTATCCGCTCTCCAGCAACGACGCGACGAAGCGCGAGCGCGGCATCGAACTCGCCGGAAAGATCGCCCAGGCCGCGCACGATCTCGGCGTGCAGAACGTCCTCGTCGTTCCCGGCGCGGTGCATATTCCGTGGCGCACGGATCACGAGCCGGTGCCCAACGATGTTTGCGACAAGCGCGCCCGTGAAGCGGTGGCGCGGCTGCTGCCGCAGGCCGAGAAGCTGAACGTCTTCCTCAACATGGAGAACATTTTCTTCAACGGCTATCTCATGACCCCGATGGAAATGAACGCCTTTGTGGACAGCTTCAGCAGCCCGCACATCCGCGTCCACTTCGACACGGGAAACATCTCGATGTTCCAGCACGCCGAGCACTGGGTGCCCATCCTCGGCAAACGCATCCAGAACATTCACTTCAAGGAATACACCAAGAAGGGCACGGACTACTCCCTCGAAACCTTCCGCCCGCTCCTCGACGGCACCACGAACTGGCCGGCGGTGATGGACGCACTCGATGCGACGGGTTACCGCGGCTATCTGACCTTCGAATACTTCCATCCGTATCTGCACTATCCGGAAGCACTCGTTTACCAGACGTCCGATTCGTTGAACCGTATGCTCGGCCGCAAGGTTTGATCCGCCGCCCGCTCCGGCCGGAATCGCGGACGGCCTTCCCGCGCACGCTTCCATTTCCCACAGGCGCAGCTAAACACTGCCTCCAACGGAGCGCGGACGGTCCCCGTCCGCAGCGGGTGGAGGTGGAGAGAGTCGCGGCGGGATTCGAGGGGCCTCCTTCATGGCGACGCGCTGCGAGCCGGGACGGCATCGCGGTCCAAGTGTCCGGATGCCCATTTCCCGCCTTGTCGAACGCCAAAGGTTGCCGAGATCAGTCGGGATGACTATGTTCCGCGCGAACGATTCCTCCCTCGGGCCCGCCAGGTTCCCACGGGCTGAATACCACTGCCGCGGATCCGTCAGGCCCGCCGCCGGAATTGTGCCGTAAATTATGTCGAACATCAAAGACGCCGTGAAGAAGCAGGTCGCCGAAGCCGCCGAACATCTCGGCGCCGTGCGCCAGGAGGTGCAGAAACAGATCGTCGGCCAGCAATCGCTCATCGACCGCCTGCTCATCTGTCTGGTCGCGCGCGGCCACGTCCTGCTCGAAGGTCTGCCCGGCCTCGCGAAGACCTCCACCATCAACGCCCTCGCCCGCAGCTCGCATTGCTCGTTCGCGCGCATCCAGTTCACGCCTGATCTCCTGCCCGCCGACATCACCGGCACGTTGATCTACGATCCGGTGAAAGGCAGTTACTCCACGCGCACCGGGCCGATCTTTGCGAACCTCGTGCTCGCGGATGAAATCAACCGCGCTCCGAGCAAGGTGCAGAGTGCGCTGCTCGAAGCGATGCAGGAACATCAGGTAACGATTGGCGACCAGACCTTCCGACTACCCGAGCCGTTCCTCGTCCTCGCCACGCAGAATCCCATCGAGCAGGAAGGCACGTATCCGCTGCCCGAGGCGCAGATGGACCGCTTCATGTTGAAGGTCGTCGTCGGTTACCCGAGCGAGAGTGAAGAGCGCGTCATCCTCGACCGCATGTCCACCACGAAGCCGCACTTCACGCTGAACTCCGTCGTGACGCCCGAGGAAATCCTCCGGATGCAGGAGCTCGTGAACCAGGTTTACGTCGACGACCAGATCAAGAACTACGTCATCCAACTCGTGCTCGCGACCCGGCGCGGCGAGAAGCTGCTGCCCGAACTTCAGCGCATGGTTCGCTGCGGGGCCAGCCCGCGTGCGACGATCAATCTCACGCTCGCCGCCCGCGCTCACGCCTTGCTGCAAGGCCAGGCGTTCGTCTCGCCCGATGATGTGAAAGCCATCGCGTTCGACGTGCTGCGCCACCGCATCCTGCTCACTTACGAAGCCGAAGCCGAGGAAGTCACCACCGACTCGTTGGTGCAGACCATTCTCAGCAAGGTGCCGGTGCCGTAAGTTTTCTCCGCCCACGCCGCTTATGGTCCCACTGGATTTCCTCAAGCGCCTGCGTCGCGTCGAAGTGCGCTCGCGGCTGGTCTCGCAGGAACTCATGGCCGGCCAGTGCGATTCCATCTTCAAGGGTCGCGGCATGGATTTTGTGGACGTGCGCGAGTATTGCCCCGGCGATGACGTGCGCCGTATCGATTGGAATGTCAGCGCCCGCCTGCGCAAGACCTACATCAAGCGCCTCGTCGAGGAACGCGAACTCACCGTCCTGCTCCTCGTCGATCTCAGCGCCAGCGGACATTTCGGCACCAGCGGAATCACCAAGCGCGAACTCGCCGCCGAACTCGCCGGCACGCTGGCCATGAGCGCGATTCGCAACAACGACCGCGTCGGGCTCATTCTCTTCACGGGCGAAGTCGAGCACTACCTTCCGCCGCGCAAGACGCGTCAGCATGTCCAGCGTCTCCTGCGCGATCTGCTCACCCACACGCCGCGCTCCGAGGGCACGAATCTCAGCCACGCGCTCGATTTCGCCGGACGCGTCACCCATCGCCCCGCTCTGATCTTTCTGCTCACCGACCTGCACGATGAAGGCTACGAAGCGGCGCTGAAGTCCGCCAATCAACGCCATGATCTGCTCGTCCTGCAGCTCACCGATCCGCGCGAGCAGGTGCTGCCGGACGTCGGACTCGCGCTGGTGCAGGACGCCGAGACCGGCGACGTGCTCGAAGTCG
>JBDHQG010000618.1:0-3148 GCA_039806925.1 Limisphaerales bacterium | reverse complement strand
TCAGCAGCGACGCGGTCGCGCCGGGTAGAATCAGCATCGCGATGACGAGAATCGCGCCGACGCTCTCGAACGCGCTCACGACCACGACGGAGAGCATGCTCATCAGGCTGTAGTGGACGAGCGTGGCGTTGATGCCGAGCGCGAAGGCGAGTCCGGGATCGAACGAGCTGACGAGGAGTTCCTTGTAGAAAATCAGGATCAACGCCGCGACGATCAGCGCGACAACCGCCATCCGGACCAACGTCGGCGGCCCCAGCACCAGCGAGCCGAGTTGCACATACGGCAGGTCGAGCGGGATGCTGCCGATCTCACCGTAGAGCACGCATTCCTGATCGAGATCAACCTTGCTGGCGAACTGGCTGACGAGAATCACGCCAATCGCAAACAGGCTGGAAAACGTGATGCCAATCGCAGCGTCCTGTTTCACGCGCGACTTCTTGTGGATAACTTCGATCAGGACAGTCGTCAGCACACCCGCCACCAGCGCGCCGAGAAACATCACGGTCGAATGCCGCGTGCCCGCGAGCAGGTAGGCGATGACAAGCCCGGGCAGGACGCTGTGGCTGATCGCATCGCCGACCAGTGCCATACGTCGCAGCATGAGATAATTCCCGACCAGCCCGCACGCCGTCGCGACGAAGAAGCCCATGAGCATAATCCAGCCATAGCTGCCGAGATCGGAAGTCCACGGCGCGACGATGACCCGCTGAAAGTCGAATGATGGGATTAGAGGCATCGGATGGCTACTGCCGGGCGGGGCATCACAAAATTGTTTGTAGCATCCGACGTGAGTCGGATCTGACTGGAATAGTGATCCGGCTCACGCCGGATGCTACAGGGGTTTGGCAGAACGTTGCTCAGCGTATTCATCACCGTTTCCCGTAGCCAATCGATTCGCCCGGCTGTTCCGGGGCGCTGCCGCCGCGCTGCATCTCCGCAATGCTCGGAATCGGGCGGCCGTGCGGATCGGTCGTCGCGTATTGAAGACGCCGCTCCAGTTCGCGCACCACTTCATCGCCCAGCACATGCTCGATTTTCTCCGCGTCCTCGTGGACGTGGTCGGCGGCAATCCGCGCGGCGTTCGTCAGGTAAAGTTCCCAGAGCCGGTGATTGCGCACGATGGCGCAGGCGAGTTGCCAGCCGGCGGGCGTGAGGAAGATCACGTTCCCTTCCTCGTGCAACGTCGCGAGTTCGTGCCGGCGCAACTCGGCGGCTTGGCGTGCGGCCTCCTCGACGGTTTCGCGGCGGCGCTCGGCGAGTTCGCGCAGCGAGACGCCTTCGCTGCGGGCGTCGCGGGTTTCGAGAACGTGGTAGATGGACTTGAGCGTGTTCTCGCGCTGCACGCGTTTGGCGCGCGAGTGTTGACGCCACCAGCGGTTCACGAGGCCGTGGCGCGGCGCGAAGAGGAACGCCAGTCCGAACACGGCACTCGCGGACAGCACCATGAACGGCCCGGTCGGAAAGTTCGGCCCGAGGAAACTGCAGAACGCGCCGAGCGCGCCGGCCATCATGCCAAACAACGCCGCCAGCCAGAGCATCCGGCTCATCCGATCCGTGAGCAGATAAGCGGCGGCGGCGGGCGTGATGAGCATCGCGGAAACGAGCACGACGCCGACGGCTTGCAGCGCAATGACGATGGCGAAGGCGAGCAAGAGCATCAGCGCGTAGTGGATCAACTGCGCCGGAAAACCGGCGGCGCGGGCGAATCCGCTGTCGAAACTCGTCAGGAGAAATTCCTTGTAGAACACGGTGATGACCACGACGGAAAGCAGCGTAACGACGGCCATGAGCTTGAGGTCCGCCGGCCCGATGGACGCCGCCTGGCCGAAGAGAAACTTGTCGATGCCGCTTTTGTTCCCGGTGGGCATGCGCTGAATCATCGTCAGCAGGCAGATGCCGACGGCGAAGAAGCTGGCCAGCACGAGGCCGAGCGCGGTGTCTTCCTTGAGATGCGTCGTCTGCGTGATGAGTCGCACGACGACCGTGCCGAGCAGGCCGGCCACCGTCGCGCCAACGAAGATGGCGACGGGGTCTTTCGACATGTTCCAGAGGAAACCAATCGCGACACCCGGCAACACTGCGTGCGACAACGCGTCGCCCACGAGCGCCATCTTGCGCACGACGATGAAGCTGCCGAGCAATCCGCAGGTGATGCCGAGCAGCATGGAGCCGAGCAACGCGTAACGCACGGCGGGATCCTGAAAGGTGAAGAAGCGGATGGCTTGGGCGACGAGGTTGGTGTCGCCGAGTTCGCTGATCTTTGCCGCGGAGGCTGTGTTTTGGGCGCAGACCATCAGCAATGCGACCAGCACCATTAGTCGATGGTGGGTGGTGGATGGTGGATGGTATCGCCGCAGGCTCATCTTCAGGCTCCGGTGCGCTTTGCTTCACGGATTGCGGGAGGGCAAAAGCTTTCTGCGCCTTCGATCATTCGTGTGAGCATGCCTCCGATGTATTGGAAGTCTCGATTCAATTCTTCGAACTGCTCGGGCCTCATGTATCCGCAATCCAAAGAGTCATCCAACCATCCTTGAGTCTCCATCGCTTCGCCAAGCGCCTCGGTCAACTTGCTCGTAAATGCGGCCGGATAGCGTCGTCGAGCCCAAGCTTCTGGAATGAGATTCTTTGTCGCGCGCGAAGAACGGCGAATCTGATCGGTCAGCGAGTATCGCTCTTCCTTGGGAAAGGTCTGCGTCATTCGGAAAATCTTACCTGCCGCTTCACGTGCCAGTTTGTAGGCGCGCAGCTCTCGAAACGATTTCGCAAGTTCAGCCATAGGTTCGATCTTTCCGGTTCATCACCATCTACAATCCACCATCCACTACCCACTCCGTTTCACCGCTTCCGCGACTTCCGACAAAATCGTCAACCGACCGCCATACGTCTTCTGCAACAGCTCGGCGTTGAAGACTTGTTCCGTCGGGCCGAAGGCGACGACTCGCATGTTCAGCAGCAGCAGCATGTCGAAGTATTCGCGCGCGCTGGGCAGATCGTGATGCACGACCATGAGCGTCTTGCCCTTGCCCTTGAGTTCGTGCAGGAGCGTGACGATGGCGGCTTCGGTCGCGGCATCGACGCCGGCGAACGGTTCGTCCATGAAGTAGAGGCCGCTCTCCTGCGCGAGCGCGCGGGCGAGGAAGACGCGTTG